>NZ_JANSHQ010000029.1:0-3231 GCF_047461715.1 Synechococcus sp. R8-2
TGAGGACTCCGTCCCGCTGGCGGGAACAGATTCAGAGCACCGATCTGCTCCCGCGGAAGAGGGGGATCTGGATCTGAGTTGGCCAGGGATCCGAGCCGAAGCGGCTTGGGAGGAAGACTGGAGGACAGCTGCCGTGCCGGCAGAAAGCCCAGAAGAGGACGGGCAGGGAGCTGACTTGGCCTCTGTTGCGGACGACTTCGGTCGCGTTAGCGGAGCGGAGCTCTATGCCACTCCCTTGGATCTGGAGGAAGAAGCCACCTCAGCCTTTGACGAGCTGTTTGCCAACGCAGAAGCGCTATCCGATATTGAAGAATTCCCAACGGAGCTGATCCCCTCCTCTCCTGAGCCCCTCTTGCAGACCTTTGAGGATCTGAGCCCAAGGTTGGATGAGGAGAGAGCTGAGGCCGATCTGGCGGAGCTGTTTGCCGAAGTGGTGGGTGAAGGGGCAGAGGGGTTTGTCTCTGCTGAGCCTGCCTGGGATGCTGAACAGGAGCCGACTGCCCAGAGCGTTGCTGCGGAAATGGGCGAGGGATCCGGCTTTGTCCCGGACGAAGCCGCAAGTGCCGGGGTAGAGGCCCTATTTGAGCTGGAGGAACTTCCCGTAGAGAGTGCTTTCCGGCAGGAAGGGTCTCAGCTTCCGGACTTGGAGGCCGTTCCCGCTGGTGAGCTGGAGGCCGATCCTTGGGCGGCTGAACCGTCCCCACCCCTTCAGGAAGCCCTTGAGGACGGGGAAATCGCAGCAGATCTCTGGGCTGAATTTTCCGCGGATATCCAGCTAGAGGATTTTTCCATCCCAGCAGATTATCTGGCAGAGTCGGGATCCGACGAGGTGGGATCCTCAGAGTTCGCCGACTCTGCTGCCTTTGATACTGCCGAAGACAGCCTGGAGAGCTTTTTTTCCACCCCTGCGGCAGAAGCCGATCCGGCTTGGTCGATGCCGGAAGCAAGTGAACCTTCCGTATTTTTGGATCCCTCTTTTGGCCCATCCCTGGACATCGCTGAGGCTGATGCTGCCGAAGCTGAGCAACTGGGGGATCTCTTTATCGGCGAACCCTTCCCCACGTCGCCCGACATGGCCAATGAGCCGAGGGAATCGCCAATTCCAGACTTCGGAGCCGAGCTGAGCCTAGGGGATCTCTTCGCCGGCGAGACCCTCGAGGAGGCGTCCGATGGGGACTCCATCCCCCTGACCCAATCAGCAGCTGGGGACACAGCAGAAGCCCAGGAGTGGGCGCTTCTGGAGGATCTGTTCCCGGTCCAGGAGGAGTCTTTCGCAGACCTGCAACCCACGGCTGAGGAGGCAGTCGCCCCTTCCCCCGAGCTCTCCTTCGACCGTCTCGATGCCCTATTCACCCAGGAATCCGACCCAGAAGAACTGAGCCTGGGGGCCAGGGGATCCCTCTCGGCCATGGATGCCGATGGCGGTCGCGCTAGCGGAGCGGAGCTCTACGACCAGGTGGATCTGGATGAGTTGAGCCAGTTCTTTGCAGAAGGGGAAGCGCCCCAAGAAAAACCCCCCTTGGATCTTGCCACCTTCCTGGAGGACACAGAAGCTTTGCAAGCGAGCAGCCTGGCGGAAGTGCCCGTGTCTGAGCCAGAGCCGCCGGTTGCCGCACTGGAGGAAGAAAATGCCCTCCAGCCTGCGGAGGACGATCTGGAAAGCCAGTTGGCCAGCCTGTTTGCAGAAGATGAATCCTTAGCCGTTCCTGTTGGCGAGGCCGAGACCCCAGAGGAAGAGGCGCTGGAAGCTGCTCCGGCTCCCCGTTTGGACGATTTGGCCGCCCTCTTCGACGCTGCCGAGCCGGCGGTAACCCCTGAGCTAGAAAAGGCTATCGCCCCCCTTGTGGGATCCCCTGCAGCCGCGAGCGGCGAGGCTGCTGACGACTTTGCAGCCCAGCTGGAATCGCTCCTGGGCGATCTCGAGGTTCCTGCCCAAGCACCTGCTGCGGCGCCAGCACCTTCGCCGCCAGTTGCCGCTGCTGCTCCAGCAACCCCCACCCCAGCAGCAGCTGCCCCGGCGGCAACTGGGCCGACTTCACGGCGAACTGCTGCCCTCAGCAACCCTGTGATGCGGGTGGAGGTGCGCCACCTCGACTCCATCAACAACCTGGTGGGAGAGTTGGTGGTCATCCGCAACAGCATGGAGCAAAACCAAACCCGTCTGCGCCAGTTTCTGGATGGCCTGTTGGGCCGTGTGCAACAGCTAGGGGATCTGGGCCAGCGCATGCGGGATCAGTATGACCGCTCCTTGCTGGAATCGGCTTTGTTCTCCAGCCGCAGCAGCTCAGCCTATGGCGGCACGGTAACGGTGGGCTTCGGTCGAAATGGGGAGGGATCCAGCCGAGGAAGGCGGAGTCATTCCTCCGGCCAAGAGTTCGACAAGCTGGAGATGGACCAGTTTACGGCCTTCCACGCTCTGGCCCAGGAGATCATTGAGCTCATCGTGCGGGTGCGCGAGTCCTCCTCCGACATCGAGTTTGCCGTGGATGAGGCAGAGCAGATCACCCGCCAATTTCGCCAGGTGACCACCCAACTGCAAGAGGGCCTGAACCGGGCGCGCATGGTGCCCTTCTCGCAAGTTGCCGACCGCTTGCCCCGCGCCATTCGGGATCTCTCCATCAAAACGGGCAAGCAGGCCAGCCTGGTGGTGGAAGGCCGTGACACGCTCATCGACAAGGCCATCCTGGAGGAGCTCTATGACCCCATGACCCACTTGGTGAACAACGCCCTGGTACACGGGATCGAGACCCCTGAGGAGCGGCGGCGGGCGGGCAAGCCCCCTGAGGGCAAGATCACCGTCAAGGCCTTCTATCAGGGCAACCAAACCATCATCATCGTCTCGGACGATGGCGCCGGGATCCCGGTGGAGAAGGTCAAGGCCAAGGCCCAAAGGCTGGGGCTGCTGTCGGAGCAAGCCGACGAAGACGAAGTGTTCAACGTTCTCTTCCACCCTGGCTTCAGCGTTCGCGAGGCCAGCGAGGTGGACGATCTGGCCGGGCGGGGGGTTGGCTTGGATGTGGTGCGCCGCAACATCACCGATCTGCGCGGCAGCATTCAAGTGGATTCTGTGCGGGGCAAAGGAACCACCTTTACCATCCGCCTCCCCCTCACCCTGAGCATTTCCAAGGCCATGGTGTGTGTCAGCGACAAAGCCCTGATCGCCTTCCCCCTGGATGGCGTGGAGGAGATGCTGGATGTTCCTGCCGACGAAGTTCAGCCGGATGAGCAGGG
>NZ_JANSHQ010000030.1:0-1947 GCF_047461715.1 Synechococcus sp. R8-2
TCAGTGAAATGTAGTATTCAACACTTCTCTTAACAAAGACATCAAAGTTTACTCCGAGTCAACACTCTTATCGACTGGGATCCTCACTCAGTGCTCGCCCAGTCTTTTCTCAAAATGGCTCAGCGGCTGCTCGCGTCATCAGGACAGTTGCCTCAAAGCTTTCTCTTGCAAGGGTCTCACCGATCGCGAAGTAAGACGCGGTCTTTTGACAAGAGACCGGCGGGAGTGTCAAGTGGGCCAAGGCTTGCAGACGAATGCAGATCAAGGTGGGTTCCCGCCCGATTATGCTGAGAAAATTCTCGGCATGGACAATTGAGAAGGAACGGCTTGATGCTGACACCTGTTGATCTGGAAAAACGAGTGGCTTATTTGCAGAGTCCCCAAGCCATTCGGGATCGCTGTCGGTTGCTATTGGAAAGGGTTTTGGCCGGTGAATCAGAGCATTTTCGCCTCGACCTGAACCGGCTGGGATCCGTAGCCGACTATGTGATCACCACAATGCGGGCCCACTATCCCACCGGGGAAATTCCCTTCCACAGCCGCTGGCAACATTTTCAAGTGGGATCCGGGGAGCGCCTAACCCGTCTGGAAAATCGACTTAAAGACATGGATCCGCTGGAGCGGCTGCGATGCAAGTGGGATCTGGCCATCGTCAGCGTGTTGCTGGACGCAGGCGCAGGCTCTGCCTGGAAGTACTGGGATCCAGAAAGTCAGATGGTGGTGGGTCGTTCCGAAGGTTTGGCCTTGGCCAGTTTCGACTGGTTCTGGCAAGGTGGGTTTTCCAGCGATCCCCAACAGCCTCTGCAGGTGGATGCGGCGGGCCTGGAGCGGATCACCTTGGCGGATTTGGCAGCAGCTTTCCAGGTGGGGCCGGAAAATCCTTTGCTGGGGCTGGAAGGACGCTGGCAACTGCTGCAAAGGTTGGCACAAACTTTGCGGGCTCAACCTCATTACTTTGGATCCGGTCACAATCTTCCTCGTCCAGGCCGGTTGTGGGACGCCATCCAACCCGAGGATCCCAGCCGTGGGATCAAAGCAGCACAGGTCTTCCAGGCAGTTCAGAGGGGGTTTAGCTCCATTTGGCCTGGGCGAGTCTCGCTGGCCGGGATCCCTCTGGGGGATGTCTGGCCCTATCCCCACCTGCCCCAAACAGAGCCGGGGAGCCATTGGGTGCCTTTTCACAAGTTGTCCCAATGGATGACCTATTCCCTGCTGGAGCCGTTGCAGCAGGAGGGGATCCCGATCTGGGGTTTGGATGAGCTGACGGGTTTGGCGGAGTATCGCAACGGGGGGCTGTTTGTGGATTTGGGGGTGATCCAGCTCAAGCAGCCGGAGATTGGGCAGCAACCGCATCCCCCAGATTCGACGGTGATTGTGGAGTGGCGAGCCCTGACGGTGATTTTGCTGGATCAAGTTGCCTCCTTAATCCGGGAAAGGCTTGGCTGCTCTGCCCAGGAGTTGCCCCTGGTGAAAATACTGCAAGGGGGAACCTGGACGGCAGGGCGGCAAATAGCGGCCCAGCTTAGGCCAGATGCTTCTCCTCCCATCCAACTGCTCAGCGATGGCACGGTTTTTTAGGGATCCCCTTTCGAGATTCTTAAGAAGTTCTGTAATAATCTCAGGGCCAAATCAGGACGGGATCCCCAGTGCAGATGCAGGTACGAAGCGTGAAGGCGCTCGGTGGCCCATCCTTCCTGTTGAGGCTGGGCGGGGGATCCCCAGCCATAGATTGGGCTTGGGGAGATGGGGGTGCTGCGGGAGCGGTGAAATTCATGCCCGCGCAGGCGATCCCCGGCTGGGGCCAGCAGGGTTGGGCGCAAAACCGCAGCTTCGCGGTAGCCCAAACACAGCCGGTCGGCCATGTCTACCTGGATGGGTAATAGCCCGGCCATCGGGTAGGTCTTTCCCTGAAAATCGGTGAGGGATTGGCCCAGCACCATCAGTCCG
>NZ_JANSHQ010000031.1:0-8089 GCF_047461715.1 Synechococcus sp. R8-2
CCCTGCGGGAAGCTAGCTACAGCGTCGGGAGTATGTCACGCAGCCTGCGACTTCATGGGCTCCGAGTAGGCCAAAATGAACTGAATGAACTGGTCGATCTCCAGCAGAATGTGTTCCGCCTCGGCCAGAGAGGTCGGTACGGTTGCCAGCACCTGGGCATCTACTTCTGCAGCCTGCCCCGCTTCTCGCAAGAGGTTCATCGAGTTATGGCTGAGCAGGAGCTCCAGCTCGTTCAGGGTTACCATGGCCAGCTGCTCCTCGGCTTGATGGAGCTTATTTTGCAAAGTCTGAACTTGTTCGGTTTGCACCTTCAGCCTAGCTTCCGCCTGCTCAGCGCGAGATACAGCCAGTTGTGCAGCTTGCTGGGCCTCATCCCGCTGAGCTTTCAGGAAGGCCATCTCTTGCTCCAATTGTGCCAATCGCTCTTGCAGGCTGTAAATGTGCTGATCCCGGTCTCCCAAAGCTCGCTCCAGCTCGCGATTTCGAGCCTCCATCTGCTGACAAGCTTCGTTCGCTTGGGCCAGCTGTTCCGCCAAGTTTGCCATTTCCTCTTCCATGTTGGTGAGCCGACTCAAGCGTTCCAAAACCTGAGCATTTTCGGCTTCCAGTTTCTCAATCAGCGCTTGAGCGCCCAACAGTTCTGCTTTGGTAGAGTCCAGCTCGCCGCAGACTTGGTCGTAGTTGGCGATTAGCTCGCCAAGCCGGGCCTCTTTGGCTTGCAGTTCTTCTCGCAAGGAGTTCATCCAGCGGTCGCTCTGCTCAATCCGCTGTTGCAAGAGCGGCAGTTGAACCAGAGCTTGTTGGGCAGCACTGAAATAGCCAAGGAGTCGTTTGATGTAGCGCTGTAGGCGGCTGTGGGACTGATCCAATTTGTCGAAGGCTTCGTTGAGAGAGAGATAGGCCTCGCACAGTTTCATGTAGCGCCAAGCCACAGAATCAGGATGATCCATAGGGTTATAGAGTCCAGGTGGGGGTGCCGTGTCTATTTTATGCTGTTCATTCTATTGGCCAAGCCTGGAGAAGGAGGCATTTGATACAACAACTGGGGGCTTAATTTTACTTTAATATCCGGTGCCCCAATCTCTCTTGCGAGCCAAGGCCAAAGAGTCTGCCCCAATACAGCTTCAGACGTTACCCACAGGCTACACAGAGACTAAAGCGGCTCCTCAAAAGCAATTGAAATCTTGTCTTGACCACACAACCGGTTCATCTACATATTTAGTGTTCATGAGAAGATGCCCACGAGCTCTAGCGCTAGATGTGCTGCAAAAGTAGGGCTCTTCATGGCTCAAACCGGCTGCGCATTGGGGATCCCTAGCTTCTCCAAATAGGCGGCTGCCCGCAGCAGTTTGGCTTCTTGATAGGGGGCGGCCACCAGTTGTACGCCAAAGGGCAGGGATCCGCTCTCGCGCAACGGCACTGAAAGCACCGGCAGGCCGATAAACGAGAGGGGCTGAGTGTAGAGGCCGAGGTTGGGCCGAGTGAGAACCTCTACCCCATCGATCACCATCTTCTCTTGGCCGAGCAAGGGGGCAAAGCAGGGGGTGGTGGGGGCGATGAACAGATCGATCTCCTGAAAAATGGCCTGCACCTGCTGGCGATACCAGCGGCGAAAGCGCTGCGCCTGCAAGATCCAACTGGCAGGCAACAGGGCTCCGGCCAAAAAGCGATCCCGGGTGGCCGGGTCAAAGTCGTGGGGGCGAGTTCGCAGGTTGGGCAGGTGCAGGTTGGCTCCCTCAGCAGCCGTGATCAGGAAGGCGGCGGCACGGGCGCGCTGGGCTTCCGGGATCCGCACAGTCTGGCCGACCCCCAAGGCTTGGGCCACCTTTTCTACCCCGGCCAAGATGGGGGGCTCTGCCCCTCGGGCAAAGTAATCATCCGCCACCGCGATGCGCAAGCCCTCGATCCCCTGCCCCAATTGCCCAGAGGTGGGATCTACAGGACGCCGGGTACAGACGGGATCTTGGGGATCCGGCCCTTGCATAACATCGAAGCTGAGGGCAATATCGGCCACCGAACGGGCCAAGGGGCCCACGTGGTCGAAGCTGGCGGCAAACAGAGCCGCTCCTGCCCGCGACAGACGGCCATAGGTGGGCTTGAGGCCGTAGACGCCACACAAAGAGGCCGGTACCCGAATCGAGCCGTTGGTGTCGCTGCCCAGGGCGAGAGGCACCAAACCTCCTGCTACTGCAGCTGCCGAGCCGCCGGAGGATCCCCCCGCACTGCGGCTGAGATCGTGGGGGTTGTGGGTGGGGCCGTAGTGGCTGTTTTCGGTGACGAAGCCATAGGCATACTCGTCCATATTGAGGGTGCCCACCAAGATCGCCCCTGCCTGCTTGAGACGAGCCACCACTGTTGCATCTTGGATGGCCGGGGGATTCTCGCGGTTGATCGCCGAGCCAGCCAGGGTGGTGAGGCCGGCCACGTCAAATAAGTTCTTGACGGCAAAAGGCACCCCTGCCAACGGGCCTACAGGGATCCCTTGAGCCACCTGTCGATCCACCTGCTCCGCCGCTTGTAAGGCCGATTCCTCCAAGACAGCTGTAAAGGCATTGAGCTGGGGATCCCGCCGGCGAATCCGCTCCAGACAGGCGGCCACCACCGCTTGGGCGCTCACGGATCCCTGGCGGACAGCCCTGGCAATAGAGACCGCGTCAGCGCTGCCGAGAAGGTGGGGATCCCCGGTCATGGCTGAGGGTCAAAGGTGGGATCTGGCTCAACTATCGGCGGCAACGGGAACTCCAGCACCTGTTGAGCAATGGGCAGAAAGCGGGCAAAATTTTCGATCACCCCTGCTCGGTGGTCGGGATGCAGGGGCAGTTGCAGCAGTTGGGCCATTTGATCGACGTAGGTTTCGGGATCCCAGGGCTGCATGGTTTTGGGGTCAGGGAGCCGATTGCAGCAAAAATACCACCACTAGCCTCCAACAACAAGACCGTCGTCGACTAGGGAGCGGACATTTGCACAGTGTTGCCCTGCAGCGACCAGAGACGCTCGTTGGGCAAGACAGGGCGGGTTATCGCCTGCCGTTCCAGCTCATTCAAAGCAACGCGACGGCTATGTGCAGAGCGATTGGAAGCAGCGCTGGCTTGCAGGCGTTTGCGGAACAGACGCAACTGCTGCTGCTCTGCTTCGGGAGAAACATGCTGGGCAAAGAGGGGATGCAAGACCTTCTCTTCCTGCTCAAACTGGGCCCGCAGTTTCCGATAGAAGTGAAGGGCAGCAGAAGGATCCACCTGCTGCGGGGTGCGCTCTGATTGGTGCAAAAAGCGCGTCAGCTCCGGGATCTGATCCCGCAGATGTTGCTCCAGCCGCTCAGTTTGGGCGCTGAGGTGGGGATCCGCCTGGAGAGCCGACCTGAGCAGGGGGTAGAGAACATGCCGCTCCAGTTGAATGTGGCGGGAGAGGCGCTGTCGCAACCTTTGTACACAGAGGCGTCGCTGCTCCAGATCCAACTCCGGCGCTCGAGACAGGCGAGTCAAAAACTGCAGGATGACGCGGTGCTGTTCAGCACAAAGGGCAACCAGCGTACCGGCAGAGGTTGCTCGCGTCAGCGGGAGGGACTCCTCAGAGGACATGGCATTCACAGCAGAAAAGTTTCATCCTAGCTTAACTTTGTCAAGAAATGCTGGCTTGCGTAAGGGTACGGGAATAGCGCAGGTGTCTTGGATACACTCGGGCAGCAATCCTGGGAAAAGTTGTCCAGATCTGAACTCCGGCAACGCCACTCTCTAGGCTTGCACAGGCCAGCGGCGTTTCCAAGCAGAAGTGGGCTCCAAAGGGGATCCCTGCTGTTCCCGTTGGCGTTGCAGACGGATTTGCGCTCTATCTCCTTTCAAGGTGGGATCCCGGTAGGGCACGGCAGCGCGAGTTTTCAGGTGCTCCCACTCCATGGGGGAAAGAGGCGGCAGGTGGTCAGGTTGGGGCGAGGCCACTGTCCCCGGCCAAGGACGACCTACCGGGGGGGTAGAGCCGATGAAAAGCCCTGCTTCCAACAGAGCCGCTCGCACCGCCGCTGCACAGGAATAGGTGGCCAAAATGCTGGTTGGTCGCATCCGTTCAGCCACGGCCCGCAGGAAATCCACCGTCCACAGCTCTGGGCAAACAGAAGGCGAGAAGGGATCCAAAAACACCGCATCTGCCCACCCCAGCGGCACCTGCAACACCGTTTGCCGGGCATCGCCCCACAGCAGCGTTCCGCGCCAGCGCTCCGATTGCCAGGATCCCTGTTCAATCCAGTGTTGCCATTCTTGCCCAAAGCTCCAGTCGGATCCCACCCCCGCCTGCCAAGCCTGGCGAGGCACTTCCGGGGATCGCTCCAGGCCGATTACCTCCACAAGACAATCGGGCCGGATTTGCCAAATGGTTTCTAGGGCAAGGCCGGAGTTGTAGCCCAGGCCAAAGCAAATATCCAAAAGGCAAATGGGCTGGGCGGGATCCCGCTCCAAAGGCAGCCGATCCAGCCGGCAAGGGCGGACAAACTTCTCCAAAGCCTCCTGGGCGGCACCACTGACGTTGTGAAAAGCCTGTCCAAACTCTTCCGAGAAAAAGGTCAGGGATCCATCCCCTGTGGTCAGCACCTGCCACCGAGTCTCCATCGCTTGCTGTTGTCTCTATTTTCAGTCGGGCGATTCTTTGATAGCTTGAGAACGTTGAGATGTGTTTCGCAGCTCACCGGCAGGGCTCTCAACATCCCTGGCCATAAAAGGTGTTTCAACGGCTATGTCTTTACTGGATTGGTTTGCGGAACGGCGCAGACAAACCTCTCTAAACCTGACAGGTAGCAGCCCCTTCGACAAAGAGCGTCAGGTGAGAGAAATTGCCGATGGCCTCTGGCAAAAGTGTCCTGCCTGTGACACCCTGACCTACACCAAGGATCTGCAGCAAAACTGGCAAGTTTGCCCCAGCTGTGGGCATCACCACCGCATTACAGCCCCAGAGCGTCTGGAACAGCTTTTGGATCCCGGATCCTGGCAGCCCCTGGACGAACACCTGGCTCCCACGGATCCCCTGCACTTTTTCGACCAAAAGCCCTACTCCGAGCGCCTGGCCTCTTATCAGGAGCGCACTCAGCTCAAGGATGCCATCGCCACAGGGCTGGGGAGTCTAGAAGGGATCCCGGTGGCGATTGGAGTGATGGACTTTCGCTTCATGGGCGGCAGCATGGGCTCGGTGGTAGGCGAGAAGATCGCCCGCCTCACGGAACGGGCCACCTGCGATCACCTGCCCTTGATTCTCTTTTCGGCTTCGGGGGGGGCCCGCATGCAGGAAGGGATCCTCAGCCTGATGCAGATGGCCAAGACCTCAGCCGCCCTACAAAGGCACCGCGACGCCAGACAATTGTTCATCTCCGTGCTCACCCATCCCACCTATGGCGGGGTAACTGCCAGCTTTGCCATGCTGGGAGATTTGATCCTGGCCGAGCCGGGCGCGCAGGTGGGGTTTGCCGGGCCCAACGTAATCGAGCAAACCATCGGCAAGGGCAAGCTGCCAGAAGGCTTCCAAACCGCCGAGTACCTGCTGGCCCAAGGGCTCATCGACGCGATTGTGCCCCGTACTGAGCTGCGCAAGCGGCTGGCCCAGTTGCTCTCTATGCACCGCCCCCGTTTGCATGTGTCCCTTCCCTCCATAGACTCGGAGGCTTTAACCCTGCAACCTATGCTGTAGGTAGATCCGCCTAAGATGCGGAATTTGTGGCCGAGGCCGGATCCCTTCCCTGCGGGGGATGGAGTTCCTGCTAAGCTCTGGGGCGGCTCTTAACTTCATGGGTTTACACGGCTTCCCTCTGGCTTGTTGGGAGAGGAGCTGGGGGCGAGAGGGCAGATGTTTTTGGAGGGAGCCGCGCTGTCCCTGGGGATCTTCACAAGATTTCCTGGTGGGCGGTAGCGGATGGTGTTAAGGTGGGGCATGAGGTCTTCACCGGAAACGATGGATTTCAAGCTGCGCATCCGTACTGCTGAGACTCCACAAGGGCAAAAACTGGCGATTGTGCCGCTGGAGGGTCGTTTTGATGCCAAGGCCGCCTCAGAAGTTCGGCAATTGCTCCAGCAGGTTTTAGATTTCGGTTATCCCAATATGTTGATCGATATGTCGTCGGTCACTTTTATGGACAGCTCTGGGCTGGGGGTGTTGATCTCGACTTTGCGCAAGTGCCGTGCTGCCGGGGGCAACCTCAGCCTCTGTTGCGTGCCGGAAAATGTGGCCCTCGTCCTCAACCTCACCTCTATGGAAAAGGTATTGACCTGCTTTAGCGACCTGGAGACCGGCATCGCCAACTTTTCCAGCGCTCCCACGGCTCGTTAGGCCGACATTAGGCCTTACTTTTGGGGATCCCCCGATGCTCTTTTCAGCCCATCAGCGAATTCTGGTGATCCCTCTAGCAATTTTCTCAACAATCTTCAGCCATGCCCCAGACCGGCCTCGATACCTTTCAGCTTCTCTACCAGCACCACCGTGGCCCCAGCTTCTGCGAGCGCATGGTGGCGACGGCTCCTGGGCGCTTTAACGAGGCGTTTTGGCAGTTCTGGCAGATGCACATCGAGCCCTGTCTGCCTCCTGCACCGCGCTTGTTGGATCTGGGAACCGGGCCGGGGTTTGCTCTGGGTCAGTGGGCGCAACGCTATCCCGGAGGACACTTCATCGGGGTGGATGTGATGCCCTACATGTTGGAGCGAGCGGCGGCGGATTTGAAAGGGATCCCTGGAGTCCATTTGCTGCAGGCCGACCTGCACGACCCTCACTTGCCGCTTGCGGCCAACAGCATCGATGCAGCTCAGGCAGTGGTGGTGTTGCACGAGATGGTGCAGCCCTTGCGCTTGTTGCAGGAGGTGTTGCGTCTACTCAAGCCGGGGGGGCGATTTTTGCTGGTGGATTGGGTGCGCGCCCCGCTCAGCCTCTACTTCGATGCCGATACAGAGGCCCAACTCTTCCAGTCGGACACGCCTTTGGAAACGCTGCTGGATCAGTTTACCCACTTCTACGAGCACAATCGCTTCAGCGCCGAAGACCTGGTGTGGTTGTTGGAGAGGGTGGGTTTTGCGGTGGTGGCTCAGCAGCTCTACAACCAAAATCGCTTTGTGCGACTTGCAGCCGAAAAGCCTATCTCCTGAATGTCCAACTGCCCATAACGAGATGTTTTGGACTACGGAGTGCAGAATAGACCAATAAACAGAACAGTGTCCAAATCAATTCAGATTACTCTCGCTGTTTTCGTTCATGGCTGCAGGGATCCAATGGGCAGGCTGCGCCTGGGCAAACACCTGCACTTCAGTGCTCATCTTGCGCAGTTGGCGGGCCAACTTGATCGCCTTGTCACGGGGAAGGGGCGGGCTCACCACCGCCGGCAGACAGCGCAATAGGGGTTTCAGGGCCGTTTTGGGCAGGCGTGCGTAGAACGACAAAGCCGAGAGGATCTCCTCTTCAAAATAGGGGTTGCGATACTCTAGGAGGCGCACCTGGTACAGCTCTGGGGGAAGAGGCCGTCCTTGGGTTAAGCGAATCAGGGATTCCACCGTTCCCATCACATAGAGTTGATCGCCTTCTTTCAACAGGGTCTTGCCCTCTTTTTGCCAGATCTTGGGAAAAACACAGGGTTTCCCCGGTTGGGAGCGATGCAGCAAGATCACCAGGTCATAGTCCTGGGCCAGTTGGCGCAAGGATAGCCCCAGGTAGTGGCAATCGGCCGAGACCTCCAGCAGCGTCACCAGCAGAGTTTCCCCTTGCCAAGCCAGAGTGCCGTAGACGGATCCCACCAGTGCTGCGGTGGCAAAAGCCCGTGCCCCCAGCCCGGTAGCGCTGTAGCTGATCCCCAGGGTCTGCATGTGGCGCTGCATGCGAGCCGCCAATTCGGGATCGGTAACCCGCAAAATGGTGCGGATCCCCGGCTGCAGGCTGTGGGCCGTCAGGGCCGTCTCCAGGTTGGTGAGATCGTCAGGGGTGGTGCAGATCAGGCAGCGGCTGCCCTGAATGCGAGCCTGTTGCAGCGTGCTTGCCAGGGCGTAATCCCCACGAACCACCACCGCTCCCTCCCGTTCCGCTGCCTCCAAGAGAGGGTTCTCGCTATTGGGATCCACCACCACCACCTCGTAGC
>NZ_JANSHQ010000032.1:0-11634 GCF_047461715.1 Synechococcus sp. R8-2
TGCGGCTGGCACAACCTGAGCTTTCTAGGCTGTGCAACCATTCGTATTCCAAAAAAGGAGAGGTGCGCTCCGTTTGCAAGGCGTGCCAGGCCCCTGCTGGGATCTCGCGAATATCATGGCACCAGCGCCATTTCAACCCGGTTGACATTTGCCTGCCTGGATCAGACCAACCCGCCGCCCAATCGCCTCAGCTTGGCTGGGAAAAGGCCCCCAATGCTCTTGCCGACTCAAGAGGGGATCCCCCGCCGCCAAATGCAGCACCTGGCAGGATCCCTGCGCCTGCTTGATTATGGACCACCCTGAAGCGGGGTCGGAAACCACGCTGCTGCTCCTTTGCCCGTCCACAACTTCTCCGGCCGAAAACCACACTTTTGGGTTCTGGTTTGATTTTAATCGGGATCCCTGGGCTCGTAGTAACGGTTGGCCAAATCCAGAGCCATCTGAAACTTCTGCTCGCGGGTGAGGTCAGCCCGTCGGGCAATGTGGGCAAAGCGGTTGATATCTGGGGGCAGGAAGTCGAAAGGACGCTGTTCCCGCACGATGTCCAAGACCAAATCGCAAAGGGCCTGCTGGTAATCGTTGTAGAAGATCTCTCCCAAAGCCTTGAGCCGCCCATCGGGCACCGGATTGTTAAAGTCGATGGCCTGGAGCTCTCCCTGCTCGTCGATAAATAGCTCCACCGAGTTCATTTCATAGCCCAAAACTCGATTGATAATCCGACAGGTATTGATGACTTTCTGGCCCATTTCCGGCGTAAGAAATTCTGGATCGAACAGATACTCGCTAGCATCGAATTTACGAAAGATGTACTTAATCGGGATGATTTTTCGGCCAATGCAGAGGGCGCGAATCTGCCAAGGGTAAGGGGTTTTGACCTTCTCTTGGATCATCATCACCTGAGATCCAGAGCGGTCGTAAAAATAGAGGAGCTGCTCCATGTTGTGGGCTATTTCTACTCCAATGGCCTCTCGCCCCTCCGCTGGCTTAATCACAATTGGCCAGCCCAGATCTTCCGCCATCCCCTGCCAATCGAAAAACTTGTGATACTTAAAATCTTCTGCTTTCAATGCGGGGGCTTCTTTAGGGGGCAGAATGTAAGTTTTGGGGATGGAGATCCCCAGCTCTTTGACCACCATGTAGGCAGCATCTTTGTTGCGCAGGTAGTAATAAAAGCTAAAGGGGTTGTTGATGAGGTAAACCCCCCGAAAGGCAAAGCCCATGAACAGGCCGATGGCTTGGGGGTAAAGGTAGCTGAAACGATCCAGGATCAGGCGATACTTGGTGCGGTAATCCAGGTTCACCTCGTGAATGGTGACATGTTCGGCCCGGATCTTGTAAGTTTGGCCGTTGCGAGCTTGAACAGGGGGAAGTGCGTTGAAGCGGGCCAGAGTATCGTCCCCAAAAGGCTCGCTGAAGTGCAGGCTGCCAACCCAATAGTCTTCAATCATCAAAGCTCTCTCAAAAGCTATTCCCTGCAAGGGATCCTACGCGAAGGCGCGGATTTGCGCTTGCCAAGTGGGCCAGTCGTGATCCCCCTCCCATACCTCCAGTTGATGGGGGATGTTGTTGCGGCTAAGCACTTCCGCCAGACGCAGGTTGTCGCTGAGGCAGTGGTCGTGGCGAGCGGTGAGCAACTTCAGCTCGGTGTTGCGCCCGCCCAAGTGATCCCAGAGTTGCCGGCTCATGTTGGACATATAGGCCAGCGGGTTGATGAAATACAGCTCCTGCTCTGCCCGTTGGGGATCCCAGCCGGTGACAGAGCCGAGAGCGGCCACATCGTAGGGCCCCCCCAGAGCCAAACAACGGCGCACTAGGCCGGGATGCCGACAGGTGAGGTTGACAGCATGGGTAGCTCCCAGGGAAAACCCGGCCACCACCAGAAACTCATTTTGCGCCTCGGCCTTGGCGTAGGGGATCAGCTCTTCTACCCAGTGCCGCTCCAACAACAGCCAACGCTCCCGCCGTTGGGGCAAGTCCAGCTGGCGGTTGAACAAAGTCTCCCAATCCAGGGTTTCCACGCAAAAAGCCTGCAAATAGCCCTGCTCCAGATGATGGCTGAGGCTGGCGATGATGCCGCGATCTTCCACGTCAAAAAAACGCCCGTTGCTGGTGGGCAGACAGATCAGCGGGTAGCCGTGATGCCCAAAGTGGAGCATCTCCATTTCCCGGCCCAAGATCTGAGAGGGAAAGCGCAAGTAGCGGCGAGCGTAGGCCATGAAAAACGGGGAAGGGATCCTCAAGAAATACCCAACCTTTCCGGGGGAAGCATTCTGCCCTGCCTGGTCGAGCAAGGCAAAGGGCACTCTCTGGAAAGGTCCACAAGAGCCACCAGAACAGATGGGAGCAGACCTGACCAACTGACAGGAACCTCAGGAAATTTCCGTGAACAGATCCTTGAGGGCCGTGCGGGCGGCCAAGTGCTTGCGGGTGGACTCGAGAATTTCGGCTTCCCGGCGCAGCCGCCTTTCGGTACTGACCATTTCCAGCAGAGCTTGCTGCTCTTGGGGGGCCCCATGGAAGTGGCTAGCCACCCAGTAGGACAGTTCTATGGGAGTGGTGGGGAGCTGCTCCGGCAACTGTGCATCCCGCTCCATCAGCTTGCCCGAGAGACGCACCACATCCTGAAGGAGAGTGGTAACCTGGCGCACCCAGCTCTGCAGGTCATCGGAAGGGGTGGTCGGCTCATCCTCAATCCATTCCACCAGCCCCACCCGGAAGGGTTTTTCCCGCACGTAATCCAAGACGCGGAAGCGCTGCTGCCCCAAGGTCAAAATGTCCATGCGGTCATCCGGCAATCGCTGCACCTGCAACACCTCAGCACAACAGCCCACCCGCACTGGGGATCCCGTCTGGGGATTGAACATCAGCACCCCAAAGCGGCGATCCGTCTCCAGAATGGTGTTGATCATCATGCGGTAGCGGTACTCGAAAATGTGCAGCGGCAGAGGTCGGCCCGGAAACAGCACCACCTCCGGCAAGGGAAACAGGGGTAGCTCGCGAACATCCACGGAAGAAGAAGGCATAGGGCTTGTGCTTCTCGCTGTACTGAGTCTAGCCCATCTTTATTGGCCAATCTTTATCTCTGCTAAAGGTAGGGGATTGACAGGGAGGGGATCCCTCAAGAGAAGCGGTGGTGCCAGACTGTGATGGCAATCGCCAAGGCATCGGCGGCATCATCCGGGCGGGGCAAGCTGGGCAGGTTGAGTTCCCGGGCCACGGCAGCTTGTACAGCCTGCTTGTCGGCGCGTCCGTAGCCTGTCAAACTTTGCTTGACTTGGGCGGGCGTAAACTCCACCGGCAACAGATGATGCTGGGCCAAGGTGAGCAGGATCACGCCACGGGCTTGGGCGATGGCAATGGTATTGCCCATTTTGTAGAAAAAAAGTTTTTCCAGCCCCACCTGATGCGGGCGCAGTTGGCGCAGCAACTGGCTCAAATCCTCGTGCAGCGTTTGCAGCCGCTCCGGCATCGAGTGTTGGCTGGGGGTGCTGATCACCCCATAATCCACAGGTTTCAACCCCGCAGATCCCGCCAGAATGCAACCAAAACCCATGGTTCCCAGACCTGGATCTAGGCCGAGGATGCGCTGCTCAGGTGGGGTGTCTCCTCTGTCGGCGAGGGGCGGGGGGATCTGACAAGGGCTATGGCCTGCCGGGTGACTGCGCATGATGGGGATGATCGGTGTGCAGGTAGGTCAGGCCCGAGATCAGGGTGAGAACCACCGCCACCCAAAAACAAGGGATCCCTCCCGGCCACCCCAAAATCAGCAAAGCAATGGCCAGGATTTGGGTTACCGTCTTGGCTTTGCCCCAGAAATTGGCACCGCGGATTTGGCTTTGGTTGACCCGCCAGCCGGCGATGGCCAGCTCCCGCCCCACCAGCAAAAACACGCCCCAAGCGGGGATCCGCCCCAGTTCCAGCAGGCCCAGCAGCGGCGCCAACACCAGCAGCTTATCCACCAGAGGATCCAAAAACTTGCCCATATCGGTTACCAAGCCATAACGGCGGGCCAAATGGCCATCCAGCCAATCGGTTGCCGCCGCCAACAGGAACGCCCAGAGGGCCAACCTCTCCCCCAGTGGGGATCGCAGGCTCAGGCCCAGCAAAACAAAAGGGATCCCTGCCAGCCGCAGCAGGGTGACGGCGGTGGGCAGGTTCACCCACTCCAGCTTGGCACGTTGGACGGCGCTGGGATTCTCCACCTTCGGATCTGGCCTCAAGGATCAGAACTATCAGAATTATCGGTAACGGCCCAGGCGCTCGGTGAGCAGGTGGTAAAACCCCTGGGCATCCACCCCAAAAGCCACCTGAACATTGGCGAGGCGACCACTGGATCCCCAGCGATCCACCACCGTCCGGCCCAGGTTCAAGGGGCTAGCCGTTTCCACCTCGACGTAGCAGGGCTTGAGCTCGAACAACTGCGGCTGTAACAGATAGGCAATCACACAAGGGTCGTGCAATGGCCCTCCCGGTAGCCCGTAGCGTTCTACGTCGACCTTACCGTAAAAGGTGAGCATATTGGCCACCGTCTGCCCAACGCGGGTGCCCAGGGCGCGGATGCGCTCAATCCGCTCCGGCGTGCTGAGGACCTGTTGGGTGACGTGCAAGCCCAGCATCACCACCTCCGGGATCTCGGCGCTGAGCACGATCTGGGCGGCGTGGGGATCGGTGAGGATGTTGAACTCGGCTGCCGGGGTAACATTCCCCTCAAAGGCGGATCCCCCCATAAACACCAGCCGCTGGATGCGCTCCACAATCCGGGGCTGCTGCACCAGGGCCACTGCCAAGTTGGTCATCGGGCCCAGCAAAGCCAAGGTAACCGGCTCAGGGGCAGCCATCAGCGTCTCGATGAGATAGGGCACTGCATGCTGGGATCCCAAAGGCATCTGGGGCTCCGGCAGATCCGCTCCGTCGATCCCGGTTTTGCCATGCACCTGCTCGGCGGTTTCCAGAGGGCGCAAGAGAGGTCGGGGGCAGCCGGCATACACCCCCATCTGCGGCTGACCGGCCAATTCACAGATCTGTCGAGCATTGCGGCTGGTTTTGTCCAAGGAGACATTGCCGGCCACCGTGGTAATGCCCAGCAATTGCAGCTCTTCTGGCGACGCCATAGCCAGCAGCAGAGCCACCGCATCGTCTTGGCCAGGGTCACAGTCGATGATCAGGGGCACCATAGGGATCTCGGCAGCAGCTCACTCACCCCTAGTTTAGGTTTTTCTCCCGCTCTTTTCCTCTGGCCGGTGAGCGCGGATCCCGGTCAGATTTAAGATAGGAAATATATCTTCATCCTTTGTCTTGTTGCCTGACACCCATCCACTGCGCATCAACCTGTTGCTGGATTGGGAGCCGCCAGCAGGAGAGCCCCTAGCTTGCGAGGACTGGCTACCCCCTGAACGCTTTGTTGTCGAGTGTTTTCAGGATCAAGCTACCTTCCTAGAGGCTCTCAGGAGACAAGACGGCCATGTCGATTGCTTGGTGCTCCTGGTGGATCCCACTCGGCTGCAAGAGCTGCACGATCTGGGCAATCAGCTCTGCGCGTGGGGACTACTGCTGCCGACGGTGTTGGCGATTGTGCTGGAAGAATCCCACCTGCAAAAGGAAACACCGGAGACGGAAGGAGGGATCCCTGCCACCTCATCTTTGGTGAAAGCATTGCTCAAGCGAGAGCAGTTTTTCTACCACAACGCCACCCTCGTCCGTCCCATTTCGCCACAGGAGCTGAAGGGGCAGGTGCGGGCCGACTGTACCGCTTCGGGATCCCCTTCCGTCTTGGAGCTGCTGGTGGATCGGGCCATCGCCTTGTTTCTGCAGATGTCTCCCACCTGCGGCCTCCCGCAGGGCCCAGCGCATCCCAGCGATCAGCCCTACCTGGCCTACAGCAACCAACAACAACGACGGCTGGCGGAGAAATTGCGGGAACGGCTGGGCTACGCCGGAGTGTACTATCATCGTGACCCGGAGCTGTTTTACCGTCGCCTCCCGCCCCACGAGCAGCAAGCCCTCATGCGACGGCTGCGTAACCTTTACCAGGCAATCGTCTTGGACTATTTTCAATCTCCCGAGACCGTCAATGCCCGCATCGACGAGCTGGTGGCCTTGGCCTTTTTTGCCGATATCGGCGCTGCTCAACTGCTGGAGCTGCACATGAACTTGATGGAAGACTTTGCCAAACAATTGAAGCTGGAAGGCCGCAGCGAAGAGATCCTGCTGGATTACCGCCTTACCCTGATCGATGTGATGGCCCACCTGAGCGAAATGTACCGCCGCTCCATTCCCAAAACCGCTCCAAGGGATCCTTAGATATGTCCACTCGCAAAGCCTATGTTCTCAAGCTCTACGTGGCGGGCAACACCCCCAATTCTCTGCGTGCCCTCAGCACCTTGCAAGACATCTTGGAAAAGGAGTTCCGCGGCGTGTACAGCCTGAAGGTGATCGATGTCTTGAAAAATCCGCAACTGGCAGAGGAAGATAAGATCTTGGCAACGCCGACCTTGGCCAAAATCCTGCCGCCACCGGTGCGGAAGATTATTGGCGATCTGTCCAACCGCGAGAAAGTGCTCATCGGCCTGGATCTGCTCTACGAAGAATTGGACGAAGAGGCTTGAGACAGGCTGCAGGAGCAAGGAGAGTGGGATGAACCAGTCATTGGGGCCTTCTGAGCCAGAAAAGCCACAAGATAACACCGCAGAGGACTCCACCGAACCAACCCCAGACAACCACCGAGCGGATCTCTCAGAGCTGCGAGGGATCCCCAAAAAACAGACGGGCATCGAGGGCTTTGAGGACATCAGTCACGGTGGGCTACCCCTGGGACGCACCACCTTGGTCAGCGGCACCTCCGGTACCGGCAAAACCCTGTTTGCCATGCAGTTCCTTTACAACGGCATTGTGAAGTATCAAGAGCCGGGGATCTTCGTCACCTTCGAGGAAACCCCCGCCGATATCATTCGCAATGCCTCCAGCTTTGGCTGGGATCTGCAGGCCCTCATCGACAGGGGCCAACTGTTTATCCTGGATGCCTCCCCCGATCCCGAAGGCTATGAGGTGAGCGGCAACTTTGATTTGTCGGCCCTCATCGAGCGCATCCAGTACGCCATTCGCAAATACAAAGCCAAGCGGGTCTCCATCGACTCGGTGACAGCCATCTTTCAGCAATACGACCCTGCCGGTGTGGTGCGGCGGGAGCTGTTCCGCCTGACGGCCCGCCTCAAGCAGGCCAACGTCACCACCGTCATGACCACGGAGCGCACCGACGAGTACGGCCCCATCGCCCGCTACGGCGTAGAGGAATTCGTCTCCGATAACGTGGTGATCCTACGCAACATCCTGGAGGGAGAGAAACGGCGGCGCACCATTGAGATCTTGAAGCTGCGGGGCACCACCCACATGAAGGGGGAATATCCCTTCACCATCACCAACGACGGGATCAACATCTTCCCCTTGGGAGCCATGCAGCTGACGCAGCGCTCCTCCAACGTGCGGGTCTCCTCCGGCATCGAGAAGCTGGACGAAATGTGCGGCGGCGGTTTCTTCAAGGACTCGATTATTTTGGCCACCGGCGCCACCGGCACGGGCAAAACCTCGCTGGTGAGCAAATTCCTGGAGCGGGGCTGCCTGGATGGGGAACGCTGCATTCTCTTTGCCTACGAAGAGTCGCGGGCGCAGCTGTCCCGCAACGCCTCCTCCTGGGGCATTGACCTGGAAGAGTTCGAGCGGCAGGGCCTCCTCAAGATCATCTGCGCCTACCCAGAATCTGCCGGCCTGGAAGACCACCTGCAGAAGATCAAAACCGAGATGATGGCCTTCAAGCCCTCCCGCATGGCCATCGACTCCCTGTCAGCCCTGGCGCGGGGAGTGAGCCAAAATGCCTTCCGCCAGTTTGTAATCGGGGTAACCGGCCTGGCCAAGCAGGAGGAGATCACCGGCTTTTTCACCAACACCACCGACCAATTCATGGGATCCCATTCCATCACCGAATCCCACATCTCCACCATCACCGACACGATCATCCTGCTGCAATACGTGGAGATCCGCGGAGAAATGGCCCGCGCCCTCAACGTCTTCAAAATGCGGGGATCCTGGCACGACAAAGGGATCCGCGAGTACCTGATCTCCAATGCGGGCATCCAAATCCGCGATTCCTTCCGGGGCTACGAGCGCATCATCAGCGGATCCCCGACCCGCATCAATGTGGATGAGAAAAACGAGCTCTCCCGGATTGTGCAAAACGTCCAGGCCCTCGAGGAAGAAGGGTTGTGAGCGGTTACAACAGTTCCGTGAGTGGGCGCGGCAACAGACCGGTTGAGTCAAGCGAATTTCCAACACCGCTCAACACCGCGCAAGCCCTGCACTTGCGGCTGGCAGGGAGGGATCGGCCCAGACAAGGATTTCCCCGCGGCCAATGGCGAACAGTGGTAACCCACCTACAAATTGGGTAGTATGCCTCTAGCAGTAGCGCAAAGGGCGGGGTTTCCCGGTGTGTTTAGCTTTTTCGGTGGCTCCAAAACCCGAACCATGCTTGGGGTGGACATCAACCCCGAGCGCATCGCCGTTGCCCAACTGAAAAAGCAGGGCAATGGTCGCTATCGTCTGGCCCACTACCACAGCGTGGACATGCCGGAAGGGGCGATGGTCGAAGGACGCATCCTCGATCCGAGCACAGTTGGCTTGATCCTGATGAATTTGCTCAATGAAAACAAGGTACCCACCAACCTGCCGGCAGCCACAGCAGTGCCCGTAAGGGAGGCCATCGTTCGTCTCATTCGCCTGCCTGCCGACCTACCCGCCGATGAGCTGCGCCGGGTGGTTTTGGAGCAGGAGGCCGAACTTTACATTCCCTATCCGCGGGATCAGGCGGATGTCGACTACCAGCCCTTGGGTCTCGATCTTTCCCAGGATGGCATTGAGCGCATCGAAGTCTTGCTGGTGGCCATCCCCAAAGAGGTGGTGGACAACTACCTGGAGGTGCTGCAGGCAGCCAATTTGCAGGTGCGCTGTGTGGAGCTGGCCAGCTTCTCCCTCATTCGCACCATCCGCGATCAGCTAATCCAGTACGGCCCCCAAGAGGCCGTGTTGCTCAGCTCCATCGGCTACGACAGCAGCGAGATCAGCATTTTGGTGAACGGGATCCCGCAATTTACCCGCACCGTCAACATCGGCACCATCCACATGCGGCAGGTGCTGGCCCAATCCCTGAATCTGCCGCTTAGCCGCACCGGCGACCTGTTGCGAACTCTGAGGTTACCCTTGATCAACCCCACCGATATTTTGGCCACGGGAGAACAGCCAGCGCCCAGCAATCCCGGTGTAGCAGCAGTAACGCGCGTTGTCTCCGATTTGGCGGATGAACTGAAGCGCTCCATCGACTTCTTTACGAGCACAGAAAGCAGCTCGCCTGTGGTGAAAGTACTGCTGGCCGGAACTGGGGCAAGCATCGGCCAAATCGACGGCTTCTTATCTCAGTCGTTGAGCGTGGCGGTGGAGTTGGCGGATCCCTTTGGCAACATTGTCGTGCCGGATTCAGTGGAACTGCCCCTGGAGGAACGCCCAGCAATGGGAGTGGCCCTGGGGTTGGCGTTACGGGAAGACACCAAGTAGCGGCAGCAGGCAGCGCAAGCTCGCCCAACCGATGGAATAGCGCACAAGGCGGTTAAAGAGATGTACACACCGGAGATCAATTTCCTCAAAGAAAGGCCGGATGTCCTCACCACAGCTCGAACAGGTGGGGGACCAGTAGTCGCAGCTGAGGCTGCAGAGGGATCCCAGAATTGGATCCCGGCCATTGGCCTGGGGGTTGCTGTTGCTGCTGTAGCGATGGGAGCTTTTTGGTATTTCCAAGACAGCTTTTCCCGCCAGAGAGAAACCTTGAGGGCGGAGCGGGCTCGCCTTGACAGTGAGCTCAGCACAGCCAATGCTGAGTTGTCCCAGCTGCAGAATGCCAATCAAGAGCTGCAAACCATTCGCGCCCAAACGGAAGGGTTCCGCTCCTTTCTGAGATCGGTCCAGCCTTGGTCGGCCATCTTGGAAGAGCTGCGGCGCAAGATCCCCGGCCAGGGGGTATGGATAACCAACATCAGCGCTTCCGGGGATACCGTCAATATCCAAGGAGGGGCGCTGGACTTTCCCCTGGTGAACGACTTTTTGCTCACCCTGCTGGATTCCAACTTTGTTACCAGCGCCGTCCTGAACAGCAGCTCCCGGGTGGACGGCACAGACGTAACCGAGCCCAGCGTTACCTACGGCATAACCGTAACCATCCGTACCCTGGGGGATCCCGACCCAGAATTTACCCGCGAGCTGGAGCAGCGGGGAGCGATAGGCTTGGTTGAAAAGATCCGCATTTTGCGTCGAGTGGAGGCGAACTGATGACTGGATCGGTTGAAGGTTTTCCCGACGAACAACTGGTGGTTCCCCCGGCAGGGCCGCCGGTACTGCTGGGCGTGGAGCTGACCCCCATTCGAATTGGTCTTTTAATCGGGATCACAGGGCTAGGCGCGGCGGGGTTTCTGGCCTTCACCCAACTTCGCCCCTTGATCGAGGAGGTACAGGCTTTGGAAAGGGAGGTAGCCAACAAAACCACCCAGTTGCAGGACATAAAGAGCCAGATTGCCAGTTTGCAAGATGTGCCCAATCAGGTCGAGAGAGCTCGCGTGGAGCGGGAACAGATCAGTGCCCTGCTCTCCACTCCCGA
Source organism: Synechococcus sp. R8-2 (assembly GCF_047461715.1). Taxonomy (NCBI): domain Bacteria; kingdom Bacillati; phylum Cyanobacteriota; class Cyanophyceae; order Synechococcales; family Synechococcaceae; genus Synechococcus; species Synechococcus sp. R8-2. Next base: position 10,691 of record NZ_JANSHQ010000032.1, read on the forward strand.
GAATGCCGACACGCAACTGCTGGATCTCAACCGGCTGGTGCAGGGGCAGCCCAACAGCGAGCTGCGCAGCTTTAGCCCTTCTCCACTGACTCCAGCGTCTTCGGCCAATCCGGAAGTGCCTGGGATCATCGCTCCCGCCATCCAAGTGCAGACCACCCGTGTCGCTCTGCGTGGCCCCTATACGGAGCTGATCAATCTGATGGGAGATATAGAACGTCTGCGCACGCTGTTCCGGGTGAGCAACATCAGCTTAAATCCTGTTCAAGACACAGGGGAACTGGACGCTGCTTTTGATTTGATTGCCTACATCTACAACAAAGACGTTCCGTTGGGCACTGCTCCTCCACCTGAAGGGCAAACGGCACCTGGTCAGTAGCCCAGCCATGCCTTGACTCAGGGGGGGATCCTGCCAGTGCGGGATCCCCTCTGGTTTTCAGAAGACGGGAACAACCGCCGGTTCAGCACGGATAGTGTTGCCGAATCGAAGATCTGGGAAAAATTTCTCCCGAAACGGCTACAGGTAGTGGCAAAGTCCGAGATTTCGGCTTTGATTAGGGAAGCACGGGGTGAACGAGGCCAAAGGCACCCGTGGCGGGGTGAAGCAAGAATACGACTGGGTGAAGGAGTGAGGTGTGAGGATGATGAACCGTCGAGTTGCTTATGGGTGTGCGTTGGGCTTGATCCTGTCCCTGCCCCCATTGGCCTTAGAAAGCCGGGTCAATGAGGCAGCCGCTCAACAGTTGACCTCCGCAAACCCGCAACGCCTCAGCCGCATCACAGATATCCGCCTGGTGCCCAACGGCAACCGCATGCAGTTGGAGATCAACACCGAAGGGGGCGCTCGCCCACAGGTGTTCTTTACCCAGCAGGGACAATCTTGGATCGGGGACATCACCAATGCTCAATTGAGCGGAAGCCAGGGCCGCTATCGCCAAGAGTCTCCC
>NZ_JANSHQ010000033.1:0-689 GCF_047461715.1 Synechococcus sp. R8-2
CTCAACGACCCTCGCTCCAACATCTTGGTCAACGGCAATACCGCGGTTCTGGAGGGGGCCTTGGGCCAGTTAGCCCAGATCTTGTGCCGGCAATTTTTGGATCCCTGTGTGCAGATCTCTGGGAATGGCCGGGTCAGCCGTGTCTCGCCGATTGTCAGTAAAACGGGTGGGGTGGGCATAGGCACTGTGCCGGGCAGCAATCCCATCCTTGAAAACAACACAATTCTCCTGCAGGCTTTGGGGGCTTTGGCCGTTCGCTATGGTGACAACTCCGGCGGGATCTTCCGCAACAACCAAATCGAAGGGGATCCACCCACGGCTGGAGCCGGCTTGGTACTGCAGGCGCGGCAAGCAGGTACGAGTGGCACTACCGGGATTCAGCTGGATGGGGCAGGCTCAATTCCATCCATTCAATCCAACCGGATCGGCGTGGGCAGGATAGCCGGCAGTGTCGGCATTCGTATTTTGCAGGGAACCCAGGCCCGCACCATTTCCGGGAATACGTTCCTAGCTCGGGGCGAGGGCGTAGGAGTGGCAATTCAGGCGGCCCCCGGCACCCCAGATGCGGTAGTCGCAGCCTACCTGGCTGGCAATACTTTCCAAGGAAACTTTGCTCAGAGGGTCACTGGGGAACCTGCGCCCACGCCAACTCCTGAACCGACGCCGACGGAAACGCCCACGCCAACACC
>NZ_JANSHQ010000034.1:0-11500 GCF_047461715.1 Synechococcus sp. R8-2
CCCATTGAGCAGCAGCGGTCGCCACAGCCCCTCGCGAAAGGAGACCAGCCCCCTCCACAAGGCCGTCCGGGGTAGGTGAAGCCGCACTCCCAAGCCCAGCAGCCAAAGGCCATCCAGCAGCGGGGCCAACAGCAAATCCAACCCCAGCGGAGCCAAGCCCACCACAATCCCCTTGCCGAGGGCGACAGCTTGGCCCCATTGCTCCACAAAGCGGGCATGATGCTGCCACTGTTTTTCCAGAATCTGGGCCTGAACCCGGTCCAGCCGCTTCAACACATTCAAAGCCAGGAGGGATCCCGCCTCGGTTTGCAAAATCTGCAGAATTCGCCCCCGCAAGGCTTCAATTTGGGGTGCAGGCCGTTCCCATTCCAAAGTAATGCGGCCATCCGGCCAGTGGGTGCGGACTTTCAGAGGTTTTGGGCAAGCGGCCACGGTCAAAATCTCCTGCGGCGATACCCAGCCTAGGTGGCGGCTGATCTGGGCACAAATGGCCTGCAACTCCGCTTCGGAGTAGAGATCGCATTTGTTCAACACCAGCAGGATGGGCTTGTATAGAGTGCGCAGCTCCGAGAGAGCTTGGTATTCCAACTGGGTCAGGTCGGTGGCGATGACAAACACGATCAAATCCGCCGAGCGGGCCACATCCCAGGCCAACTGTTCGCGGGCTTCTCCTTCCACTTCGTTCAAACCCGGAGTATCCACCAGCCTCACCCGCCAAGGGATCCCTGGCTCCGGCTGCCACAGCAGGGATTGGGGCTGCTGAGTGACCCCATTGAGGGGGCCCACCTTCAATCGCTCCTCGCCGGTTAGGGCGTTCAGGACGGCCGACTTGCCACGGTTGACCAGCCCAAACACCGCAATGGAAAACAGCCGCGCGGTGAGGCGCTTGCGCAAAGTGGATAGAGCCCTGAACTCCGGTTGTAAATCCCGACGGCTGGCCAGAGATTGCCAATGATCCCAGCACCTTTGCAAAACGGTTTCGGCTTGGGTCAAGGGAGTGGTCATAGACAGGGGCAATGGACTAACCCTCACTCTAGAGGGAATTGCCCCTCAGGGCTAGCCGTTTCTCCCCCCCAGCGTGGGGAATCCAAACCCCACAAAATAGGGCATGATCACCCTAGGGTTCCGCCGAATCTCCTATGCTGTACCGCCTTCCCCAATCTCTGAAATGGCTTCGTGTGGGTGGATCCCATCGTTCTAAGCAAGAGCGCCAGATCGTGCGCAGCCTGCTGGCCTTTGCTGGGGCGCTGCTGGTTATGGATGTTGTGCTTCTAAGTACTCTTCGTTAGTTCAATTGGCTTGCCTGAGTGGTTTTTGGGATGCGCACCCACCACAAATGGCGTCGAATGGCGTCTTGAATAGCGTTTGGGGTTGACCGAGCAGCTTGGGAGATTTCTATTCCGAATTGCAGCTGGCGAACCCAGTCTCCCCTCCCTAGTTGCGGGAGAGGGGCTGAGGGCAGTCGCATTCGCGTGGCAGATCGGAGACCAAAAGTAGCACCGAGCACCAGGGGAAAGCCAACGAAGCTTTCTCTGCCCGCTGCAGGAGAGGCGGAATAACTGTAACTCTGGCGGGGAAAGGAATAGGATGCTACATTCTGTCTTCCTTGCAGGAGCTTAATCTTGCTCTCAACATCTCTACATGCTACAATTCGCCCTATGCCAAGAAGTTTTGAGGTAAGCGCTATTCATGCTAAGTACACGAGCAAGCCATGGAAAATTCTAAAGCTAAGGCTCTACAGCCGCGAGTTCTCTTAGTATGGCAAGTTCCGGTGGACTACCTCCCATTCCCGGTTTTTTCCAATAAGCAGGTAACCCTGTGTCCGGGATGGGCAGCGAAGGGGTGTGGCTTTAACTTTTACAGCATTCCTCAGGGGCTGGTTGGGTGCCCCTTGGGAGACTACGATCTTTACGAGTTTGTGCATCGTTCGAATCAGATTGAAGATAAAGAGTTTGATTTAGTAGTAGTTAACTCTTCTATTTTCGACTCATGTAAACCTTTCAACACCAAAAAGTTCGGCTGTCCAACAGTTTTGTTAGCTGGAGATACCCATTGGGTAACTCCTCTATGTGGTCACGGAATAGCACCTATTAACTATCTCTTAAATTACTGCAGCCAAGAGAACTTTGACTATGTAGTCACTACTTACAATCGGCAGCATCTACACTGGTTTGTTTCAGCAGGGATCCAAAATGCGGCGTGGCTGCCTTTGATGAATATGTACGTGGTCACTCATGAGTGGGTAGAGACAAGAGAAAACAGAATTGCTTTCTTTGGCCGAATCGGTAGCTTTCACCCAAGGCGCTCTTTCCTGATCAATGCTCTGAGAGAAGCGGGTTTGCCTTTGATTGCTAAGTCAGGAACTAGAGAAGAGGGAGCTCATTTATTTGCCCACTCCTTGATCTCTTTTAACTGTAGCCTAAATGGCGACATTAACTTGAGGAACCTTGAAATTATCTCTGCAGGGGGCTTTCTATTGACAGATCGCCTTTCATTTGCATCTGGTTTTGATGAGTACTTAGTTCCCGGACTATATTGCGATACCTACAACTCTTATTCGGAGCTAGTAGAAAAGATTAAGTTTTACTTAGAGAACCCTGAATCAGCAATAGAGATTGCCAAAAGAGCTTATGAGAAGTTTTTTACCGACTGGCATCCAAAGTATCGAATGGCCGATCTAATGAATTGGATATTTAATGGAGAGCTGCCCGATTTTTACGCAGCAAAATCTGATCCCCGCTTTCTTATCAGCACCTCCTCTAGGGATTTGATAAACACACGTCTGGCTATTTACGAGTCTGCTCAGGAGCTACATCGACTGCAGGAGCAGCCAAAGGTGCTCGTTGGCCGGAACTGTCCTCCAGTGATTGTGGCCGATTTGCTAGACCTGCAGAGGTTAGATCTCTATGTTGAGCCTGGTTTCCCCCTATCTGATCTCCCAAGCGATGAAAAAATCCTGTCTCGTCTCCACGTAGCCAATATAAACTCTTATGTCAAAGAAAAGTGGGATCTTCTTATTGTAAAGACAGACGACCAATTGACAAAATTCGGTTTTGTTTCTTCCTCTAGATTTGTCTTTATTTTAGGAAGTGAAAATCAAATTGCTTTCTCCAACACAAAGGACTTATTTACTTAGTCGGCTGTTAATAGAAGAATGGGAACTCTAATCCGTCAGATACTTCACGATAGGATTTAGCCTACAAGAAATCCACAAGCAGGAATCGGGGGAGCAGCAGCTTACCGGGGTATCCAGACCCAGGCCTGCCTTCTATCCTGCTCGACTGGAACTCTTGTACTTAACTCTCCAAAGGGGCTTTAACAGGCAAAAAGCTGCCCGGGATCCCTTGTGCTGCGAGGGCAAGCCGCCGGGGATGGGGGCCGGATCGGGAATAATGGAAGCGGCCCCAGCCGGGAGAGCTGGGTTTTCCCCGCGCTGAGGTCGTTGTTTCCCTTCTCTTGAGGCCGGTTATGGTTTTGCAGGAGGCAGCGGGCGTGCCCCGCATCAACGCGCGCGAGTCGGATGTTTTCGACATTTTCAACCTGAAGCATTATCTCGGCCCTAACCCCTATCTCAATACAGCCGCTTTCACCTTCGACTTTGCCCTTACCCAGTGCCCACAGCCGCTGCCCATCGATGTCTACCTGTCCAAGGTCTGCTTCCATTTCCCCCAGTTGCAGGAGGGATCCTATCCTTCCTACGCCCACTTGTTTGCCCGGCTGGTGGCGGAGGTGAACCGGTTGCAGATGGATCTCCACTTGCAGCGGTGGAGCTGTCATCCGTTTTCAGAGTATGTGCGCATCGCGGTGCAGACCTTACATGGCCGTACCACTCGTGCTGCGGTCTATTTTGCTTGGGATTGGCTGGAAGCCATCACCCAAGGACAGCCCTTCGATTTTGAAGGGGAGATGCGCCGCTTGCAGCAATTGTTTCGCGACTCGGTGTACGGTGGGCCGACGGTCTATGCCCTCCTGCGGGCTGCTCACGAACGCGGGATCCCTACCTACTACCTATGGGATGAAGGGGTGATGCAGTATGGCTATGGTCGCAACCAGGTGCGAGGGGTGGCCACCACCTTTCACTGCGACAGCCATCTCGACTCTGACTTCACCACCCGCAAAGACGATTGCAAAGCCTTTCTGGCGGCGCAAGGGTTCCCCGTGCCCCAGGGAGAGGTGGTCGCCTCTTTGGCAGAAGCTTTGCAGTTGGCGCAGGAAATCGGCTATCCGGTGGTGCTCAAGCCGGTGGCCGGCCACAAGGGGATAGGGGTAACAGCAGGCATTCAAACCCCGGAAGAACTGGCCTTTGCCTACGAGGTAGCCGTGGCAGCCCTTCCCCCTGAGGAGCCCATCCGACTGATCCTGGAAAAGCATCTGCAGGGCACCGATTTTCGCCTGTTGTGTGTGGGAGGCCGCTTTGTGGCGGCCACGGAACGACGCCCCGCCTCGGTGACGGGAGATGGCCAAAGCACCATCGGGCAGCTCATCGAGCAGGCCAACCGGGATCCCGTCCGTTGGGATACCCCCACTTCTCCCCTGGGGCCGATCCAATGGGATGAGGCAATGGAGCGCTTTCTGGCAGAGCAAGGCTTGACAGTGGACAGTGTGCTGGAACCGGGGCGGACGGTCTATCTGCGCAAGGTATCCAATCTCTCGGCGGGAGGAGTGAGCCGCGATGTCACGGCCACCGTCCATCCCGACAACGTGGTTTTGGCCCAAACCATTGCCCAGCAGTTCTCGCTGGTGTGCTTGGGCATCGATGTCATTGCCCCCAGCCTGGAGCGCTCCTGGAAGGAGGTATCCCTGGGGATCATCGAGATCAATGCTGCGCCAGGTGTGCTCATGCACCAAAAACCTGCCATTGGCGCGGGAGTGGATGTGCCGGGGGCAATCCTCGACCATCTGTTTCCCAAGACGGCCCGCATCCCGATTTTGACCTTTAACCGCCTCACCTTGGCGGAGGCGCACACCTTGGTGGAGCATATTTTGTCCCACCGCCCCAACGCATGTGTGGGATCCGTCTGTCGGGAGGGCGTGCTGCTAAACCACAGCTCTAGACCCCTGCAGGGCAGCCTCTTTCGCCAGGTGAAAACCCTGCTGCGCCATCCCCAACTGGATCTGCTTTTGGCGGAAGCCGACGAAGAGACCCTGGAGCGGGAGGGCTTGGCCTACGAAGGCAGCGATCTGGTGGTGCTGCGGGATCCCTCCGATCAAGAGCTGCAAACCCTGAAACGGGATCTCAACCCCGGCGGCGCCCTCTTCCTGCAGCGGGGATCCACCCTAACTTTGACGGTGGCGGGCCAGGCGGAGCGATTTGAATTGCCGGGGACAGACCTGCAGATGGGGATCCTGCTGCGCTCCATGACCCTGCGGATCATCTGCAGAACCATTAGCCAGATGCTGAAGAACTGGTCTGGCTGAGGGGTTTTGGATTTTCTTCAGATTCTTGTAAAAGGGTAGGCAAAACAAGGGATCCCTGCTGGGGAAAAAGGCCGGCCAGCCAGTCAGCTCTACACCCCTCGGAAAGAAGCGCTATCATAGAAGTCCGTCGAATAAACTCCCTTCGTAAAACCTCGCGAGGCAGATCGGATGGATTGGGTAGAAAAGGTGCTGGAAAAGATCCGGGAATGGGTGGAACGTGTGATCGACACCCTGCTGGGGAACCCCCAGCCTCAACCTGCTCCCATTCCGGTAGAAGATGGATCCCATCGTCGTCGTTAATCCGACTGCCATTGCCCCCGGCGGCGAGCCTCTCAGCCTCTTGGTACTGCATGGCCCCAACCTCAACCTGCTGGGGGTGCGAGAGGTGGGCATCTACGGCTCAGTATCCCTAGAGCAGATCGATCAGGCTCTGCATCGGCAGGCAGAAATGCTAGGGGCGAAGCTGGAGATTCTCCAGTCCAACCATGAGGGGGTGCTCATCGATGCCATTCACCGTGCCCACCAGCAGCATGTCGGCATTCTGATCAACCCTGGGGCCCATACCCACACCAGCATTGCTCTCCGAGATGCCATTGCAGCCGTAGGATTGCCCACTGTGGAAGTCCACCTAAGCAACATCCATCGCCGCGAGCCCTTCCGCCAGCACTCTTACATCGCCGCCGTAGCGATTGGGCAAATCAGTGGTTTTGGGGCGCAAAGCTACCTGTTGGGGCTACAGGCTCTGGTGCAACACCTGCGCCTGCAATCTGTGTAGGATCTGTGTAGGTGCCCTCAGCTCTCCAGGAACTCCTGCACGGCTGTGCGAATAAAAGCTTCATCCTCGGGGTTTTGATGAGGATTACCGGCCCGGTGCCCCCAAATGGAGGGGATGATCTTGTAAACCGCGTTCGGGATCCATTCTGCCTCAGCCCGACAATCTTCTGGGGTGAAATACAAATCCGTCTGGGCGGGCATCACCAATGTTTGGGCCTGAATTGCCCTCAAAGCAGCCCGATAATCTCCCCGGTGAATGGGGTTGTCGCTGATATCGCAGCGGATCCAAGTTTCGATCATCGATAGCAAATTCTGCGGATCCCGGCGGCGGTAATTGGCCTCCCAGCCTCGCTCTAGATAATCTTCGAGAGAGGCATACCCCAAGGATTCATAGCATTTTTGGTTGAAAAAAGGTTGGGAAACAGCCCAACTGGCGTAGATGTGGGCAAAAGCTCGCAGACCCCGCTCTGGGACACCCGTAAATCGACGACCGTTCCAGGCGGGATCGGCAGTTAGGGCTGAGCGCAAACTCTCCAGAAAAACCCGATTGTGAACTGTGGTCTTGGCGGTGCCACAGAGGGCTACGATCCGTTCCACCCGCTCAGGAAACAGGGATCCCCAGTGATAGGCTTGCTGAGCCCCCATCGACCAGCCGTAGATCAGGCGGATGCGTTCGATCCCAAAGTGTTGGCGAATCAGGCTCTCCTGCAGGCGCACATTGTCCCAGTGGCTAAACCAGAAGCCGTCTTCCCGCAAGCCACAGGCTGGATCGTTGCTGGGGGAAGTGGAAAGGCCATTGCCCAGCATATTGGGAATGAGGATAAACCACCGCTCCGGGTTGAGGATGCCGTCGGGACGGATCAGCCACTCCAGGTCAGGATGCTGAGCCCCATAGGAGGTGGGGTAGAGGATCAGGTTGTCTTTTTGGGGGGAAAGAGTCCCGTAGGTGGCATAGGCGAGCGTGATTTGGGGCAGTTGGATCCCGCACTGTAGCTGAAAATCGTTCAGGCTCCACGTGTAGTGAGTCATGCCTGAAATTGTTCAATCACCTGACGATGAACCCGCACATACCCCTGCCCTAGATGAGCCAGATGGGGCTTGAGGTATTGATGGGCATCGGCCAAAGCATGAAATGGAATGGAGGGGTAAAGGTGATGCTCAGCATGGTAAGGCATATTCCACATCAAAAAGCGGATTGGCCAAAGGGTAAGGGTGGTACGGGTATTGGAGAAGGGATCCTCGGTTTGGCTACAGCCTGTGTGCTCTGCCAGCAAAATGAAGCGCAAGATCGGCTGCCCTACCGCCAAAGGCAACAGCCACAGCCACACTATCCAGGGATCCCCCAGCAGAAGGGAGAGCAAGCTCCCAAGGCCGTAGACCCCTAGCTGCAACCGCACCGAACGAATGACCTCTTGGCGGGCCGATTCAGGAATGTAGGGATAGCCTTGCAACTGGCCGCTGGCTATGCGGATGTAGGTCTTCACCTTGCCGATCCACCAAGTCAAGCCGCTCAGCTCGAGCAAATACTCCGGCCAGCTCTGGGGCTTGGGATCCTCCAGCTCCGGATCCTTGCCCGGAATCTGGGTATAGCGGTGGTGCCATTTGTGGTATCGGCGATAAAAAGTGCTGTTGTAAAATGAGAGCAGGCCCGCCACCCAGGCTACCCCGTCATTCAGTTTTGGGCTGGCAAAAGCGGTGCGGTGTACACATTCGTGCAAAGCAGCAAACATCGTCGCCAAACTGGCCCCGTAAACCACCAGCGCCGGCAGGGCAATCCAGCCATTGACACCTTTCTGGGTCACCCACAGGCTGCCACTCACCGCCATCACCGCCAAATGTCCCAAAAGCTGCCGGAGCCCGGCTGAATTGGAGCGGACATTCAGTTGTCTGAGGCGCTCGCTCGGGATCAACCGTTGCGGATCCGGCAAAATCGGTGTCGTCTCGACAGCCATGGCCTGTTCTTGTGAGCTACGAGAATGGATAGAAGTTATCCAATATCAAACCGAGGCCAGACCTTTCCGCCTGTGTCCAAGACAACAAAACCCTGGACCAAACTCCTAACCATGACTGCGGGGATCCGGCTGACTGGGGAGGGCGCGCCTGCCCCGCTCCAGCTCAGACACCGGCCCGATGTTGGTCAACTGCAGGGGCTGTCCAGTTGCCAGAGCCAACACATTGGCTCGCAGAATCGACGGCGGCTGTTCGCCAATCGCCGATCCCAGCACTTCTCCCTGCCGATCCAAAAACAGAAAATGAGGGATGCCGTTCACCCGGTAGCGGCTCAGCTCCGGCAGCCACTTGGGATTATCCACATTGAGCATGACAAAGTTGACTTGATCGGCAAATTCCTGTTTCAGGCTGGCCAGGAGGGGTGCCATGGCACGACAGGTGCTGCACCAATCGGCATAAAACTCCACCAAAGAAGGTTTGCCATTGGCCTGAGCTTGCTCCCAAGGTATGGCCTCTTGGGCTAGAGCCTCTAAGTTGCTGCCCGCCTGACGCCCTTGGTTAGCCAAAAACAGTCCTGCTGCCAAGAGCACAGCTACTGCGGCAATCAACCCGTTGCGCAACCGTTTTGCCCAGTCTTTCTTCATCCTTCCTCACCTTGCTAGGCGCTGGATCTGACCTCAGCCCTCGCCTTCACTGTTTTAGCATCCCACCCTGTCCCACCGGTTCCGGCCAGAACCGGGTCTATGCCATCCCACGATCTTGGGCCGGGATCCCGGCTGGAGAAGAGGGCCAGGTGAGCGATAATGGGGGCGGCGTTTGCACCGATGGCTCAGCGATGCGCATCTCCTTGAAGTGGCTGCGAGAACTGGTGGATTTCCAACTTTCACCCGAAGAACTGGGAGAGGCCCTCACCCTGGCGGGGTTTGAAGTGGAAGAGATTGAAGATCGCCGCACCTGGGCAGAGGGGGTGGTTTTGGGCAAGATCCTGGCTGCCGAGCCTCATCCCAACGCCGACAAGCTGCAGGTTTGCCAGGTGGATTTGGGATCCGATCGGCCTGCCACCATTGTCTGTGGAGCCGCCAACGCCCGCCCTGGGATCCTGGTAGCAGTGGCCACGCCCGGCACCCATTTGCCCGCCCTCTCCCTCACCATTGCCAAAGCCGACAAGCGGGGGGTGATCTCGGAGGGCATGATCTGCTCTCTGGCAGAGCTGGGGCTGGAGAAATCTTCCGAAGGGATCCACGAATTCCCGCCCGACTTGGATCTGGAGGTTCATCCGCTTGGCTCTGATGTGCGCCCCCTTCTAGGCTTGGACGATGTGGTGCTGGATCTCACTTCCACCGCCAACCGGGCCGATGCCCTGAGCATGGTGGGGATCGCCCGCGAAGTGGCTGCCCTCACCCGCAACCCGCTGCGCCTGCCCCCCGTCAAGCCTCTTCAGGCCAAGCCCATCCCCAACTTTCAGTTGCGCATTGCCGACGCCAAAGCCTGCCCCGCCTACAGTGGCGTGTTGATCGAAGGGGTGAAAGTCGGCCCTTCCCCCGACTGGCTAAAACACCGACTGGCCGCCGCCGGCATGCGCTCCATCAACAACGTAGTGGATATTACCAATCTGATCCTGCTGGAATGGGGCCAGCCTTTGCACGCCTTCGACTGGGATCGCCTGCTCCAGGTCATGGGCAAGAAAAAACCCACCATCGAGGTGCGCTTGGCCCAGCCGGGAGAAACCTTAAAGACCTTGGACGGCCAAACCCGCACCTTGCAAGCCGACAGTCATCTCATTGTGGCCGGCAGCCAACCGGTAGCTCTGGCCGGGGTCATGGGAGGGGAAGAAACCGAGGTCGGCTCGACCACCACTCGCATTTTCTTGGAAGCAGCCCTATTCGATCCAGCGGTGACGCGGCGCTCGGCCCGGTCTCAAGGTCTGCGCACCGAGGCTTCCACCCGCTATGAGCGAGGGGTTAACTTTGCCACCCTCGATCAGGCCCGGGATCGGGCGGTGCAGTTGATCCTGGAACTGGCAGGGGGAGCAGTGGCCGGCCTCACCACCTTTGACCAGCGGCCCCCCCTGGAACGCACCCTGAAATTGCGGCTGTCGCGGCTGATCGATGTGTTGGGGGACGAGGTGCAGGCGGCGGATGTGGAGGAGATCCTATCTGCCTTGGGCTTTCAGCTCTCCCGTTGCGAAGGGGCCAATTCCCAGAGTGCCCTCTCCCCCGCTACCGAGACGGCAACCGTGGCCAGCTGCGTTTGGCAGGTCGTCGTTCCCCCCTATCGCCTGCGGGACATTGAGCGGGAGATCGACCTCATCGAGGAGTTTGCCCGTCTCTACGGCTATGACCGCTTCTCAGAAACCCTACCCACCGAGCCGCAGGTGGGATCCCTTTCGGCGCGGGAAACGTTCACCCGCCAGATCCGAGAAGTGCTGCGCGGCATTGGCCTGACAGAGGTATATCACATCTCCCTCTGCCCGGCGGAGGAGGATGGATCTTTGGTGAGGATTGCCAATCCACTTTCGCCTGAATATTCAGCCGTGCGCAATGCGCTACTTCCCGGCCTGGTGGAGGCCTTCCGCTTCAACTGGGATCAAGGCAACGGCCCGCTCCAAGCCTTTGAAATCGGTCGTGTTTTTGCCCATGCCCTTCCCCCCAACCCCCACCCTTACCGGGAAGCTGAGCATATCGGCGGTATCTTGGGCGGGGATCCCAATCCCCACGATTGGCAGCACCGCAACCGACCCATGGACTGGTTCGAGGCCAAGGGGCTGCTGGTCTCCGCTCTGGAGCGGCTGGGATTTGGCCCGGAGTTTCGTCTGGATCCCCCTGAAGAGCAATCGTCCCTGCTTCACCCCGGTCGCCAGGCCAGTTTGTGGATTGAGGGATCCCGCATCGGTTTGTTCGGGCAACTGCACCCCCGCCTCTGTCAGGAAAAGGGGCTGCCAGATCAGGTCTATGGGTTTGAGCTGCAGTTGGATCCCTTGCTGGAAAGCCTGGAGAGACGGGGCATTGTGCAATTTGTCCCCTTTTCGCCCTTTCCTGCTGCCGATCGGGATATCGCCTTCTTTGCGCCACTCGACCTTGCCGTTGGTGAGATCGAGAAGGTTATCCGTCGAGCGGGCGGAGAACTTCTCCAATCGGTGCAGCTTTTCGACGAGTACCGGGGCCAAGGAGTACCTGCAGGGCAGCGCAGCCTTGCCTTCCGCCTAGTGTACCGCGCTCCCGATCGCACCCTCACGGATGCGGAGGTAGAAGCTCTGCAAAACCAGGTGAGGGCGCAGTTGGCAACACAATTTCCGGTGACCTTGCGCAGCTAGCCGACCCCTCTGTAGCTACTATAACATCCTCCCGGCGCTCGTCCT
>NZ_JANSHQ010000035.1:0-7951 GCF_047461715.1 Synechococcus sp. R8-2
CAGGAACCATCTTGGCTCGGGAATTGGTGGCTGCCCCCGCCAACATTGTGACTCCTCTTGCCCTGGCCGATACCGCCCGCCAACTGGCCCAGGAATATGGTCTAGAGGTGGAGATTTTGGGACAGGAAGAATGCGAGGCTCTGGGGATGGGGGCTTTTTTGGGTGTGGCCAAAGCCTCTGACCTGCCGCCCCAGTTCATTCACCTCACCTACAAGCCGGCACAAGGGGATCCCGTCACCAAATTGGCCCTGGTGGGCAAGGGGCTGACCTTCGATTCTGGTGGGCTGAACATCAAAACCGACTCCCGCAGCATCGCCATGATGAAAACCGACATGGGGGGAGCAGCGGCAGTTTTGGGAGCTGCACGGGCCCTAGCCGCCCTCAAGCCGCAAGTGGAGCTGCACTTCATCGTCGCTGCCACGGAAAACATGATCAGCGGCCATGCCATCCACCCAGGGGATATCCTCACCGCTTCTAACCAGAAGACCATTGAGGTCAACAACACCGATGCAGAAGGCCGCCTCACCTTGGCAGATGCCCTGGTGTTTGCGGAAAAGCTGGGCGTTGATGCCATCCTCGATCTGGCTACCCTGACCGGTGCTTGTGTGATTGCCCTGGGGGAAGAAATTGCCGGCTTGTTCACCCCAGATGAGACGCTGGCCCAGGAGCTACAGCAGGCTGCCAATCTTTCCGGCGAAAAAATCTGGCGCCTGCCGCTGGAGGAAGGCTACTTCGAGGGTCTCAGCTCCATTGTGGCCGACATGAAAAACACTGGTCCCCGCTCAGGGGGATCCATCACCGCTGCCCTGTTCCTGAAGCAGTTTGTGGAGAAAACCCCTTGGGCCCACCTGGATATAGCAGGCCCCGTTTGGACAGAGAAGGATGCAGGCTACAACAACAAAGGGGCCACCGGTTATGGGGTGCGCACCCTGGTGGAGTGGGTCTTGGCGCGGCAAGCCGCAGCAGCTTGCTCATAACCCCGCCTTTCTGGACGTTGGGCCTTGAAAAAGCATCTACTGAGGGAGGAGCCAAGGGCTGCTTGGCTGGAGCTGTCCGATCCCTAAAATAGGCTTAAAAAAGAGTCTAGGTATTGAGTAGCACTTTGCAAGGCTTCCCCTCAGGGAATAGGATCCCCGCATCAAAGTAGCTGGCACAAGGCCCCCTGCGCCGGATCCTCCCATGAAAGACCTTTACCGCGAGCTGGAATTACAGCCCAATGCAACTCTAGAAGAAATTAAAGAGAGCTACAGGCGGCTTGCCAAAGAATACCATCCCGATAAACTTCACCCAGATACACCTGTTAAGGGGCGGCAGTACATTGAGGAAAAGTTTAAGTCTATTCAGGAGGCGTACTCGATACTGAGCGATCCTGTGAAGCGAAAAGCCTATGACTCCCAAAGACTTTCCCAGGCTTCGTCCACGAAAGGGAGCGGGCATGGCCAAGACTTGAAAGCGGAACGCAGCTACAGCACCCAAGATGGCAAACCTTGGCCCTTTGACTTCGACAAGATAAAGGAAGCTGCAGAAGAGATAGAACGTCGTAAGAAAAACATCGAGGCCAACTATAACCAAAGAGTAGAGCAAGTTAAGTCTGAGTTAAGGAGAAACTTGATCTCTATCGGAATAAAACAAGAGGAAGCTAAAGTTGATCATACCTTTGCCACCAAAAGTGACACTATACTGGGTGCCCTCTCGCTTTTAGTCCTGAGCTTGTTCATTGGTGCCTTAAGTAGCTCAATCGGGCTTGTGCTCTTTCTAATCTCAGTTATTAGTCTTTTTATGGCCATTTTTGATAAAGGATATAGCAAGTCGCAAGTTGAGAGCGCTAAGAAGCTACAGGAAGAGGCAAAATCAGTAATAGCCCAGATAGAGAAAGATAGGAACTCGAAGCTTTCCCAGCTTGAGCTTCACTGTAGAAGTAGGATCGATCATTTTAAAGCTGTCCCTATCGAATCTATATCCCCATTTTATAAGTGGGCTGAGTGGGGAGGATCAGCTATTTTTGCTAACTGCAATGAAGGAAAAGGCAGATGCTAAAAGCCTAGAAGAAAACTTGAAGATAGCGGCTGGAGTTGCTGTGGGTATTGGCATACTAGCCGCCTTATTTGGGCTGGGAGGTGGATTTCACCCATTCTGAATCTCAAGAAGAGGCAAAACACTGCTTCATCTCCTGCAGCACCTGGGCATCTTGAGAGGCCGTTCTCGCGCCCGCTTGAGCAGCCCAGCACTTAAGACTCTCGATTTGGTCGCGGGCAATCGAGGCCAAAGGCACGGTTTCGCGGATGGCCTGCAGGATATCTTCTTGGGTAAAGTCCCGCCGGGCGCCGCTGCCACTGCCCCCAAAGGCGTTGTACATGGCATCTACAATGGCTTGCTCGATCTCGGCACCACTGAAATCCTGAGCTGCGGCTGCCAAAGCTTCCAGGTCAAATTCTCGCAGGCGGCTGGGGCGCAACCGCTGCAAATGCACCCGGAAGATCTCTTTGCGCTCAGCCTGGGTGGGCAGGTTCAAGAAGAAAATCTCGTCAAAGCGGCCCTTGCGCAACAGCTCCGGCGGCAGCAGAGGCACGTTGTTGGCGGTGGCCACAATGAAAACAGGGCTGGTTTTCTCCTGCATCCAGGTAATCAGGCTGCCAAACACCCGGCGGCTGGTACCAGAATCTCCATCGGCACTGCTGGTGATGTTGCCAAAGGCTTTGTCGATCTCGTCGATCCAAAGCACGCAGGGGGCCATCGCCTCCGCCAGTTGGATCATCTGCCGCACCCGGCTTTCCGACTCGCCGACGATGCCGGCAAACAGCCGCCCGGCATCCAATCTCAGCAGGGGCAGCCGCCACTCATTGGCGATGGTCTTGGCGGAGAGGGATTTGCCGGTGCCCTGGATCCCGACCAGCAGCACGCCCTTGGGGTTGGGCAGGCCATAGCGCCGCGCCTCTTCGGTAAAGGCTTCTTGCCGCACTCGCACCCAGGCCTTGAGGTTATCCAGGCCCCCCACACTTTTGAGGGTCTCGCGGGCGGTGAAAAACTCCAGGATGCCGGTTTGGCGGATGGCCTGCTTTTTTTCCTCCAGCACCAGGTCGATATCGGCTTCGTTGACCTCCTGCTTGGCGGCCAAAGCGCGGGCCAAAACGCGGCGAATACGTTCTCGGCTCAGCCCTTGACAGGCTTTGACCAGTTGCTCGCGGGCCAGAGGGGTGAGCTTGAGCTTATCTGGAGCCACATAGAGCTGGATGAGGCGGCTGATCTCTTCGCTGTTGGGCAGGGGAATATCGACGACGGTGATCTCCTCCGTCAGGTCGCTGGGCACTTCCAGGGTGTGGCTGAGCAGGATCAGCATCTTGCGGGTGCGCTTGAGCTCGCGGCTGAGGTTTTTCAGCTCCCGGATGATGGGAGCGTTTTTGTCGCTGCTGGCGTTGCGCAACACAAAGTGCAGATCCCGCAGCACAAACAGGGTGTCCTCGTTGGGGGCAGAGCGCCACACCCGCCCCAGAGCTGCCATGATGGAGCCCCGATCCTCGCCTGTATCTTGCCAGCCCCGCACCAAGTCCCAGAACAACAATTGCCGCGGTGGGTCTGTCCGTCTGGCTACTTGGGTTAGCACGGCATCGGCAGGCTCTTCTTCTGGAGAGACCAAGTAAACCAGGGGGTAGCGGGCCCGGATCATCAAATCCAGCTCTGTCACCAGCCCTGCTTGCAGCTCCGCCGGGATCTCGACCAGGGCAGGATCCCTGCTGTCTGGATTTGTTTTTCTTGCGGCTTCTGTCATCGCCTCTGGAGTTTAGAACATCCTTACTTCATCTTCCTCTCACTTGTTCAGAAACCATTTGGATTGGAACAGCCAATAAGCAGCAAAATGCTCACGGTTGAGCTTCACGGTTGATCTTTAGGATAGGGCAGGGATCCCTTGCAGTTCGGCCAGCATGGTGCGGGCTGTCTGGGTGGGATCGGCAGCTTCCATCAAAGCCCGCACCACAGCTACACGGGTGGCCCCAGCTCGACGCACCTCGGGCAGGTTGTGGGGATCGATGCCGCCGATGGCAAACCAGGGCAGGTGGGCTTTCTCGGCAGCCAGGCGCACGTACTCCAGGCCGGCAGGGGGTTTCTCCGCTTTGGTGGGGGTGGGGTAAACGGGGCCGACGCCGATGTAGTCCACGTCGCTGTTCAGGGCTTGGGCCAACTCCTCGGCGTTGGTGGTGGACAGGCCAATGAGCCGCTGGGATCCCAGCAGTTGTCGGGCTTCAGCCACCGGCAGATCCGTCTGGCCCAGGTGTACCCCATCTGCCTGGCTGAGCAGAGCCAAATCCACGCGGTCGTTGACGATCATCAGCGCCTGGTAGCGGTCGCACAGCTGCCGCAGCTGTTTGAGATCCCGCAGCATCTCGCCGTCGGGGAGGTTTTTGCGGCGATATTGCACCAGGGTCACCCCGCCCCGCAGGGATTTTTCCACCACCTCTAGCCAGTGGGGCACAGGGCTGGTCACCAAATAAAGATGGGCTGCCAGGAGACGCTGCCGCAGGGATCCGCCCAGCAGTTCACTTTCCAAGACGTAGAGCCGATAGCGCATGTCTTTGGCCAGCTTGGCCAGGCCAGGGGCCACCCAGTGGTGGGATTCGGCCAACTTGCCGTATTCTTCTAACACCCGCAGGGCTTCTTGCACACGGCTGCAATTGGCTTGCAAGAGGTGGCGGAGATCCCGCCGTTGCTCCTCTTGGGGGTGGGAGATCTGGGTGCCTGGATCGGCGGGGGTATCGCGGGCCAAACGCAGGGGATCGCTGTGCCAGCGGGCTAGGGCTTGGCGCATGGCCTTGCATTCGGCAGAGAGCTCTCCCTCTTCCAGGCCGAAACGAAACCATTCTTCCAATACCCGTAGTCCTTCACGAGCTCGATCGAGGTTGGCATCCAGAATACGGGCGACGGCCTGGGGTTTCATGTTCCCTATACGTGGGAAGAGAGTTGCTTAATTTTTACCAAAAAAATGCGCCTAAAGCCCCGTCCTACCCTTAGCCGGAAGCAAGTCAGTAGGGTGGAGAGTAGTCAATTCACTGTAAATCGGAATGGTTTCCCTGAGGCTGTCCTTGGCCCTGAGGAGAAAGAGGGTGATGCCATAAGGCGTTAAGAAAGGCTTGCTGCGGCGTGTGTCCCCAGGCGAAGGCCCGTGGGCCGGCCCCTTCCGGCAAGTAGGCCCAAGCATAGCGCTCGCAGGCGGGAAAGTAGCGGATCTCCCACCAAGTTCCCCCTACAGGCACATCTTTCACTGCCCGCAAGAAAGGGCCGCGATGGCGGGCGAGGCGCTCTTCTATAAAGTAGGGGCCTTCCAGCTGAAGGGCTTCTACCGCTGCAATAAGCTCGGCTCGTTGTCGCTCATTTCGGATCATCTCCCGGGTTCCCCTCTTGGATTGGCTCTATTCTATGAGGAGATTTCTGGTGAGCTGGGGGATCCCTCTTGATTCAGCCCAGATTGCGCCTACGGCAAGCTGTGGAAACCCAATGGAATCCAACGAATCCACCGCAGGTGCTGTGTCTGAGCAATGGACACGGGGAAGATGAGGTGGGCAGTCGCCTTGCTGTTGCCCTAGTCCAACTGGGGATCCCGGTGCAAGCCTTGCCGATTGTGGGAGAAGGGACAGCCTACCAACGCCAAGGGATCCCCCTGCTGCCCATTGCCCAGGTGATGCCGTCGGGGGGGTTTATTTATCAGGATTGGCGGCAGTTGTGGCGGGATTTGCGGGCCGGTTTGCTGGGGCTGACGGGGCGGCAATTGGCGTTGGTTCGGCGGGCAGCAGCCCAGAGGAACCTGGTGCTGGCCGTGGGGGATATTGTGCCCTTGCTGATGGCATGGTGGAGCGGGATCCCCTACGTCTTTGTGGGCACGGCCAAGTCGGACTATTACTGGCGGGATGAAGGGGGTCCCTACCGACACCCCTGGATCCCTTTTGGGCAGCCGATTTCCGATTACCTGCCCTGGGAGCGCTGGCTGATGGCCCACCGACGCTGCCTGGGTTCTTTTTTGCGGGATGAGCTGACGGCTACAGCTTTGCAAAAACGGGGCCTAAGGGCCTTTTACCTGGGCAACCCGATGATGGATGGCCTAGAGCCACGCGGGACATTGCCTTTGGATCCCCACCGGCCGGCCTTGCTGCTCTTGCCCGGATCCCGTCCGCCGGAAGCCTATCGCAACTGGGCTCTGATGATGCAGGTGGTGGAGCGGCTCCCAAAGGAGCTGCAAGTCTATGCTGCCCTCAGCCCCAACCTGGAGCGAGACCCGCTTCAGGCTTGGATCCCATCTCAGCGCAGCGATGTGCTTCTGGTTTGGGGGGACTTCGGGGCCTGTGCCCAACGAGCAACAGTGGTGCTGGCCATGGCGGGAACGGCTACCGAGCAATGTGTAGGCTTGGGAAAACCGGTGGTAACCCTGCCGGGAGAAGGGCCCCAGTTTACCCCGCGCTTTGCCGAAGCACAGACTCGTCTTTTGGGATCCGCCGTCCACCTGACCTCAGTGGAGCAGGCTCCCGCCGTGGTTGGCCGGATTCTGGAACGCCTGGCCGCCGATCCCAACTACGCGGCTGAGTTGCGGGCCCATGGACGCCGCCGCATGGGATCCCCAGGGGCCGCCCGGCGCATTGCCGCTCAACTTCGAGATTGGCTCAAGCCATCCGGCCCGGTTTTGGAACCGTTCGAGCCAGGTATATCGTGAAATAGAGAACGAGCGATTCAAAAGCCTGACTGATTTCCGTTGGATCCAGTTTTCCGTTTTATTTAGCATTTAATGATGTCAAACCTTTTGGGGTTGGAGAGCAGTTGGTGGATCCCTTGCTATGGGTGGGCGGGAACAGCTTTGGCCATTCCCTGGGCAACGGGGTGGGTCAAGCGCAGTGGCCCGCGTCCGGCAGCTTACCTCAACATCCTTCTGACTTTTGCCGCCTTTGCCCATGGCCTTTGGCTGTTGCGGCAGGTTTGGGGTCGGGATCCCCAGATCTTGAACTACCTCTGGTTTCGGGTGGCCGATCTGGATTTGACTCTGTCTTTGGAGATCTCGCCCCTGACAATGGGGGCCGTCGTCTGGATCAGCGGTTTGAGCCTGCTGGCCCAGATCTATGCGCTGGGGTATTTGGATAAGGACTGGGGCCTGGGTCGCTTTGCCGCTCTAATGGGCTTTTTCGAGGGGGGAATGACAGGGATCGCCCTCAGCGACTCGCTGTTTTTCAGCTATGCCCTGCTGGAGATGCTCACCCTTTCCACCTATTTGCTGGTGGGCTTTTGGTACGCCCAGCCTCTGGTGGTGACGGCGGCGCGGGATGCGTTTTTAACCAAGCGGGTAGGAGATCTGCTGCTGCTGATGGGGGTGGTGGCAATTTCCAACTTTTCTGGGGCCTTGACGTTTTCTGACCTGCGGGACTGGGCGGCTACGGCCAGCTTGGATCCCACCTGGGCAGCTTGGATGGGCTTGGCCTTGATGGCGGGGCCCTTGGGCAAATGCGCTCAATTTCCGCTGCACCTGTGGCTGGACGAGGCGATGGAAGCGCCCAACCCGGCCTCGATCCTGCGCAATTCGGCGGTGGTGGCCTGCGGGGCTTTTGTGCTGATTAAGCTGCAACCGCTACTGGCCCTGTCGCCGATTACGAATGGGGTCTTGGTGGCCATCGGCACGATCACAGCCCTGGGCGGATCCCTGGTGGCCTTGGCGCAAATCGATATCAAACGCACCTTCTCCTACTCCACGAGTGCCTACTTGGGGTTGGTGTTTGTGGCAGTGGGGATGCAGCAGCCGGATTTGGCCCTGGAGTTGCTGCTGATGCACGGCCTGGCTAAGGCGTTGCTGTTTATGGGAGCGGGATCCCTCATCTACACCACCGCTACCCAAAACCTGACGGAATTGGGAGGGTTGCGCAGCCGTATGCCGGCCACAGTTGCCGCCTTTGCGGTGGGATCCCTGGGGATGGTGGCCCTGCTG
>NZ_JANSHQ010000036.1:0-1886 GCF_047461715.1 Synechococcus sp. R8-2
TTGACTAGAGTCATGCTCTTCTAAAGGCTCTGTCCCGCTGTCGCGAACGGCCATAACTTTCACCCAACCTCTAGCGGATAGAGTAGGCTGCTGAGGCGGCAGGCAACTGCAAGGATAGGGATCCCAGCGGGGCCAAGGTGGTGCCGGGGTAGTAGAAAGCGAGGATTTGTGCCGCGTTAAACCCCTGCCGAGCCAGGGTATAGGAGCCATACTGGCTCAGGCCCACCCCATGGCCAAAGCCGCCACCGATGAAGCGATAGCCTGCCAATCGCTCCCCTTGTTTCAGAGGCTCTATCCGAAACAGGGTGCTGTACAGGCGAGGAAAAGCCAAGCGTACCTGATCCTTGCGCAAAAGAATCGAGCGGATCCCTTCTGCCGTCTGCAAGTCCAATTGCATCACCTGCACCCGGCCACTGGCGGAGCGCTCCAGGATCTGCATCCCCGCGATGCTGCTCCAGGTGGGCATCGGGATCCCTAGGTAGTCTTGGCCGGCCCGCAACTGGGTGTTCAGCTCCTCCAAAGATAGGGAGAACTCCCAGCGGAATAGGCGGGATACTCCTGCTTCGTTGAAGCCCTCTCGCTGGGCCAAAAACGCCTGGAAGCTGCTCTCCTGCCGCAAATCCAGGGGCTTACCCGGTTGATGGCGCTCCTCGCCCTGCGGAGCACGATGGGCAATATCCGCTTGCGGGCGTAGGTAGGGGCGCGGATCCCCGTCCCAAACATCTTCAAAGGCCGCCGAGATGCCGCCATTGGTAGAGGAATAGACAGCATCCACCAGCTCGCCATTGTAGGTGAGCACCAGGCCACTGGTTTGGCGAATGGCCTCGTCTGCCCGTGGGTGGGTTCCGGTCAATCCCTTGTAAACCTGGCAGTGGGTATTGGCACAGAGCTGATAATCGTCAACCTGAAAGCGGTGGAGGTTCTTGAGGGCGTAGGTGCGCGCCAAAATCGCCTGGGCGGCCATCGCGGCAAAAGGGGCCCCTGGCCCCACCTCGTGGGGAACTACCCCCCGCAAATAGGTTTCCAGAGGCACGGCATTGACCACAGTGTAGCTGCCGTAGGCATTGGGCTGAAAGGTGATGGATCCGGCATAGTAGTGGTCGTTCACCCGTAGATAGCCGGCATCAGAGGTCACCCTGAGGCGGGTGCGGTGGTAGCGAAAGTGTTCATGGATCCAGCTCAGCTCCGCCCGTTCTCGCCGCTCCTGCACCTCGAGCCGCACATGGGGGATCCCTTCCTTCTGGGCATACTGCTGAATCTGGATCAGTTGTTGCGGGGTGTAGGCGCGGTTGGCCCACACCTGCCATTCTTGCGGCTGGGCGATCTCGGTGCTGATGCCCAGAGACTGCCAATGGTTGGCATTGGCCTCGGCACTCTCAAAGCTTTTGTGGCTGCTGAGGATTAGACGGTATACGGTTTCCGGGGTGGTCAGGGCGCGATTGACAATGCCGATGCTGACCCGAGGCGTTCGCTGGGTCTGGGTGCTGCCGTCTGCTTGGGCAAATTCCAGGGTGAGAAGGGATCCCGTCGGTGCCGCCAGCTCCACTTGATCCGTCTCAGAACGGCCAAAGCGTTGCACAATGCCTATATGCAGGATTGGGTTTTCGGGGGTGGCCGCCGTGGCCAAGGTCTCTTCACCAACGCCGGTCGCGTCGGCGGCATGGAGCGCCAAGGCCGTCAGCAACAGGCCCAAGCCGGAAATGAGGGTGCTCTGTTTGCGCCAGCGGGACGGAGCCCCTAAAAACCGACGGGGTTTGGCAGTGGGAGGCTGACAACTGGCCATGGCCGCTTTATCTTAAAACACACCCTGTCGATTTTACCCCCATCTTTTTTGGCCTACCTGCAGCGGTTGCGTCAGCAGTGGGGAGCATGCCTCTAACCCCCAA
>NZ_JANSHQ010000037.1:0-9684 GCF_047461715.1 Synechococcus sp. R8-2
GCCAGGATCTGCGCCCCCACGGAAGCGCGGTAATTGACGATGGGATCCGGCAAGACCACCACCGCCGGCTTTTCCGCCGGATCCTCCACCAAAAAGAGCTGGTAGCGACTGCCCACCTGCTCTTTGAGCTTCTCCACCAGCAGGGGTACCACCACCTCCGCCTCCTGGCGCAGGTTGCCCTTAAAAATCGCCCCTTCCCCATAGGGGACGGTCTCGGTGACGAAGAAGGTATCGAGGCCGAAAATAGACTGAATGGCCTGCAGATCCTCAGCCGAGATCCGCTGCAGAACCGCAGGCGCTTCCAAAGGCGCCTCCCCTGCCGAAGGGGCTTCCCCCTGCTCTTCCAGACGAGCCAACTGCTCGCGACGGGCCTGCAGCTCCTGTTGGGCCAACTGGCGGGTCTTGCGCCCCACAGCAATGTAAAGCCCTGTAAAGACCAACAGCAACACCAGGAAGCCTGCAAAATTGAGGTAGATCCCCAGCAGCAGCAGCCCCAGGAAAACCACCCACGGCAACAAGAGCAGGGATCCCTGTAACCACACCCAAACGGCTAAGGATCCCCGCCGACGGGCTCTCCAGAAGCCCCAACCCAAAAAGGCCAGCGTTCCCAGCAAAAAGAGCGGCGTAATCTCAGCGGCAATGTTCATGGCTGACCTATGAGGCTGTACGGGTACCAAGCTGAGGGCAAGACGGCTCAAGCAGAAACAGCCGTTCCTTCAAAACGGGGCTCCGGCTGCTCCCACAGGTAGAAGCCAGCTTTCCGAGGTTTCAGGAGGAACAGCCGCAAAAACTGATAGAAGTTATCCAAGTAGAGGGGCAGCTTGCGCAAACCCTTGAAGGGGCCGGATCCCCGGGCAATCTCCCTCAGCTTAGCGTTGTTGGCCACGCACTTTTGCAGCCGCCGCACAAACTCAGGGTTTTCCACATCCAACACCACCGGGAACACCTTGGCCGCCTCGCGGTTGGTCTTGTAGATTACCTCCATGTCATAAGTATGGGGATCCAAGCCGATGAGGCGGTAGAAATCGGGGCGCTCTCCCACATCGTTGAGGTACATAGTGGCGAACACCGACAGCAAGAAGAAGCGGCACCACAGCTTGGCCACCCATCCCTTGAGCAGCCGCGGCTGGCTCAGAAGCATGAGCGCAAAGAAATCGCCGTGGCGGTTCTCGTCCTGGCACCAGTTCTTGAAGAAGTTGAAGATCGGGTAAACGCGATCCTCGGGGTGGGCCTCCAGGTGGCGGTAGATGAGAATGTAGCGCCAGTAGCCAATCTTCTCCGAGAGATAGGTGGCATAGAAGATGAAACGCGGCGCGAAATAGGTGTAAGACTTGTGCTTAGTGAGAAAGCTCAGGTCGAAGGCCATGTTGAAGTCGCCCATAGCCCGGTTCAGAAAGCCGGCATGGCGGGCCTCATCGCGGCTCATCAGGGCAAAGCACTCGGCCAAAACGGGGTTGGTCTCTTTTAGCTTGCGCGACAGCTCCTTGTAGAGGAGAAAACCGGAGAACTCGGCTGTACAGGAGCGCTCCAAGAACTCCACAAACAACCGGCGCGCCTGCGGATCCAGGCGGCTTTCCCAGTCTTGGTTGAACTCCTCACCCCGGACGAAGTGATGGCGGTTGTAGTCGGCGCGAAACTCCTGCAGGATGGCCCGGAAATCGGCCTCTCGATCCCCTAAGCCCATTTTGCCGATGGCCTCGAAATCGGTGGTGTAGAAGCGCGGCGTCAGGATGGTCTCGGTGGGCACTCGCGCTTGAGTTTGAGCAGCTTGCAAACTGGGACTCATAGTGATTTAAAGCGGATGAAAAGGCCAGGTATACTCTCGCAGTTTACCAGCCTCTCTGGCCGTCGTGGGGATAAGAAGTGTTACCGGCAGGCTCTGAGAGATCCTTAAGACTCCACTGCCAGCGGCTGGGATCGCAAGGGATCCGTCAGCTCGCTGCCCTCCTCCGAAGGCGGGATCACCTGCCAAAACAGAGGCAAATAGGATTCCCAATTTTGCAGAATGCGCTCCGCTTTGGGGGAATGGGTGCGGCGATAGTGCTCTTGGATCAGGCTCTTCAGTTGTGCCTCTGCTGCTGCTGTCTGCACCCGCTGAATGCGCACGATCTCCCCGTTGACCTTGGCGGGGAAGTTGCCCTCCTCATCCAGCACATAGGCCAGGCCGCCGGTCATCCCCGCTCCCAGGTTGCGGCCCACCCGCCCCAGCACCACCACCACCCCACCGGTCATGTACTCGCAGCAGTGGTCGCCGGATCCCTCGATCACCGCCTGCGCTCCCGAGTTGCGCACCGCAAAGCGTTCCCCCGCCTGGCCGTTGGCAAACAGGGATCCGCCCGTGGCCCCGTACAAACAGGTGTTGCCCAGGATTACATTTTCCGCCGGATCGCGGGGCGCCTCAGGGGGAGCCAGGATGACGATCTCGCCGCCACACATGCTCTTGCCCACGTAGTCATTCGCTTCTCCTGTCAGGGTCAGGCGCATCCCCGCCAGTGTAAAAGCGCCAAAGCTCTGGCCGGCGCTGCCGACAAAGCGCAGATCCAACTGCCCCCCCTGTTGGGCGAAGCCGGTATCTCCGTACAAGCGGGCCAAGGTTCCGGCAATGCGCCCGCCCACACAGCGGTCGGTGTTGGCGATAGGGATCTCCACCGTGGCCGTGCCGCAGGTCTCCACCGCCTTCTGCACCTCCGGCTGAGCCAGGATCTGCTCATCCAGCACCGGGCCGTTGGAATGCACCGGCTCATGCTCCAACCAGTCGGGCAGGGTGTTGGGATCAAAACCGGGGGGAGTTCGCAGCAGACACTCCAAGTTCAAGGATGGGGTTTTCTGGAGAACGGCATCGGCCCGCGGACAGAGCAGATCCACCCGTCCAATCACCTCCTTCAGAGAGCGGTAGCCCAGTTGCGCTAAGACTTGGCGCACCTCCTCCGCCACAAAGGTGAAGAAGGTCACCACGTGATCCGGTGTGCCGGGGAAGCGCTTGCGCAACTCCTCCTTCTGGCTGGTCACTCCCACAGGGCAGTTGTTAGTGTGGCACACCCGCGCCATGATGCACCCCTCCGCAATCATGGCCACCGTGCCAAAGCCAAACTCTTCTGCCCCCAGCATGGCCGCCATCACCACTTCCCAACCCGTGCGAATGCCGCCATCCACCCGCAGGATGGAGCGCTGCCGTAGGCCGTTTTCCAGCAGGGTATGATGCACCTCCACCAGGCCCAACTCCCAAGGTGCCCCGGCATGTTTGATGGAGCTCAAGGGGGAAGCCCCTGTGCCCCCTTCATGGCCGGAGATTTGGATGATGTCGGCGTTGGCCTTGGCTACTCCTGCCGCCACCGTGCCGATGCCCACCTCCGCCACCAGCTTCACCGACACCTGTGCCTGGGGGTTCACCTGGTGCAAGTCGAAGATCAACTGCGCCAGATCCTCGATGGAGTAGATGTCGTGGTGGGGCGGCGGCGAGATCAAGGTCACCCCCGGCTTGGAGCGGCGCAGCTTGGCGATGTAGGGGCTGACCTTTTTGCCCGGCAGTTGCCCGCCCTCGCCCGGCTTGGCCCCCTGGGCAATTTTGATCTCAATTTGCCGCGCGTTGAGCAAATACTCCGGTGTCACGCCAAAGCGGCCCGAGGCCACCTGCTTCACCGCCGAGCTGGCGTTGTCCCCCATGCGCAGCCCCTTCAGGTGGGGAAAGCGGGCCGAGGTGCCATCTGGGCCTACATCGGTGATGGGGAGGTATCGTTCCGGATCTTCCCCGCCTTCACCGGAGTTGGACTTGCCGCCGATGCGGTTCATGGCAATGGCCAGGGTCTCGTGGGCCTCGCGGCTGAGGGCCCCCAAGGACATCCCACCTGTGGCAAAGCGTTTGAAAATCTCCGACACCGGTTCCACTTCCTCCAAGGGAATGGGATCCCGGTCGCTGCGGAAATCCAGCAGGTCTCGCAACGCGGTGGGGGTGCGGCTGCGCAGGTGCGCCCTGTAGATCTCATAGTGGGCAGGCTGACCCGATTCGATGGCCTTGTGCAGCAGTTTGGCCATTTCTGGACTGTTGATGTGGTATTCGCCTTTGGGCCGCGCCTGGATAAAGCCAAAGTTCTCCAGCTTTTTCGAGGTGAGTTCGGGAAAGGCCCGCTGGTGATTCACCATGCCCTCGCGGGCCAGATCCGCCAGCGTCATGCCTCCCACCCGCGACACCGTGCCGCGGAAGGCCAGATCGATCACCTCTTGGCTCAGGCCAATGGCCTCGAAAATCTGCGCTCCGTGGTAGCTGGAGAGCAGAGAAATGCCCATTTTGGAAAGAATCTTGAGCAGCCCTGCCTCAATGGCGGCGCGGTACTTCAGTTGCACCTCGGCCAGGGAAAGCTGGGGCAACTTGCCGGCAGCCATCTGGGTTTGCGTCTTGGGCTTGTGCCACCACTGCCGCACAGCTTCATAGGCCAGATAAGGACAAACGGCGCTGGCCCCGTAGCCGATCAAGCAGGCAAAGTGGTGGGTGCTCCAGCATTGGGCAGTCTCCACCACCAGGGAAGCGCGTAGGCGCAGCCCCTCCTGGATGAGGTGATGGTGGATGGCGCCCACCGCCAACAGAGGTGGGATCAGAGCCTGCTCGGCATCAAGGCCGCGATCCGAGAGGATTAAAATCTCAGCTCCCCCCCGCACTGCCTGAGCCGCCTGCTGGCAGAGGGCCCGTACCTGGACCTCCAGTCCTTCTGGGCCGGCAGCCACCGGGTAGAGAATCGGGAGCGTGTGGCAGGGAAAAGGGGTATGCTGCAGAGCGGCCAGCTCCGCTTCGTTGAGCACCGGGCTGCGCAACTGCAACAGGCGGGCATGCTCAGGGCGGATCTCCAGCAGGTTGCCCTTGGATCCCAGATACACATCCAAAGACATCACCAGGCTCTCCCGCAGGGGATCGATGGCAGGGTTGGTGACCTGGGCAAAGCGCTGCTTGAAATAGTCGTAGAGGGGATGAGGCTGGGTGGACAGCACAGCCAGCGGCGCATCATCCCCCATGCTGAAGGTGGGCTCCTTGCCCGTAGCCGCCATCTCCTCGATGATCATCTCCACATCTTCTGAGGAGTACCCGAAGGCGGTTTGGGCTTGTAACAGTTGTTCTTCCGAGAGGTGAGGGGTATTTTCAAAGCCTTGGGTGCTGAGCTGAACGCGATGGGCTTTGAGCCATTCGCCGTAGGGGTGCTGGGCTGCCACCTGGGTTTTGATCTCCCAGTTTTTGCAGATTTGCCCGCTCTGCAGATCCACCGTCAGCATCTGCCCTGGGCCTAGCCGCCCTTTTTCCAAAATGTCGGTCTCCGGCAGAGGAACCACGCCAGCTTCCGAGGCCACCACCAGCAGACCATCGCGGCTGCGAGCGTAGCGGGCTGGGCGCAGGCCATTGCGATCCAACGTGGCCCCGATGGTTTTGCCGTCGCAGAAAACCACCATCGCCGGGCCATCCCAAGGCTCCTGCAGGCCGCCGAAGAACTCGTAGAAATCCACCACTTCCGGGTGATTCTGCAGTTCTGGCTGGTTGCGATAGGCTTCCGGGATCAGCACCATCATCGCCTGCTGAGTGGAGTAGCCCGACTGAATCAACAGCTCAAACACAGCGTCCAGACCTGCTGAGTCGCTGGTGCCCGGGTCAATAATCGGCTTCAGATCCTCGACCGCTGTACCCCAGCGGGGATGGGAAAGGGTTTGTTCGCGGGCGGCCATCCAGTTGACATTGCCCAGGTAGGTGTTGATCTCGCCGTTGTGGCAGAGGTAGCGGAAAGGCTGAGCCAGCGACCAACGCGGCAGGGTATTGGTGCTGAAGCGGCGGTGGTAGGTGGCGTAGGTGGTGGTGTAGAGGGGGTTTTGCAGATCTCGATAAAACTGGCCCAGAACCGACGATTGCACCATGCCTTTGTAAACGACAACCCGGCAGGACAAAGAGGCAAAATACAGAGCATAAAAGCCAAACCGAGCCTCTACCCGCCGCCGAATGCGCCGCCGCAACAGATAGAGCTGCTGCTCTAGCTCGTCTCCTTCCAGCGTGGGATGGGTGAGGAGCATCTGCCAAATGGAGGGCATGGTCTGCCGTGCCATCGGCCCCAGGCAATTGGGATTGACCGGTACCTGCCGCCAAACCACCCGCTGCCAGTCGGTGGTGGTCAAGTACTCATCGATCACCTGCTGCACCGCCTGACACTCAGCAGGATCCTGAGGCAAAAAGACCATCCCCACCGCGCTGTGAGTGGGATCCCAAGCTCGAATTTCTTCCCTCTCTGCCTGCAACAGCGACCAGGGGATTGCCGTTGCAATGCCCGCCCCATCACCGCTCTGGCCGTCGCCGCCACAGCCACCCCGATGTTCCATACAGGTGAGGGCCTGAAGGGTTTTCTGCAAGAGGTCGTGGCTGGCTCTCCCCTGCTGATCCACCAAAAAGCCGACCCCGCAAGCATCCCGCTCTTGAAAGTGCCAGTTTTCCTGCAGGATAGGGGCCGAGACCTGAGAGGGATGGGGATTCATAGGAGTAAAAACAGTTTGGAATAAATCACGCTTTCAGAGGTGGAAAACCAGCATATCGCACTCCAATCCGACAGGAAAAGGGGGGCAGTCTCAAGTCACGGCTGGCTCTTGCCAACAGGGCAACCGTTGGGGCAATCGGATCAGCGAAGTAAAGACAAAAAAGCTCGCCATGAACAGATTTTTCGAGTTTCTTCTGCAGCTTTCCCCGACGGACTGCGGACGATCTGAGAAAGCTAGGGCGAATGCGCCAGCTCACACCGGCTCCGCTCGCTGGCAACTGGCCCTGTGGAGAACTGCGGTAGGGAGACAGCCGTAGGGTATGTCCAGGAAGAGGGCAACCCCACAGATGTACAACAGATGTACAAAGTCAGGCGTGCAACGGTCTATCGCTGGCTGAACCTAGAAGACCTCAGGCCGACAAAAGTCAAGACCCAGAAGCCAAAGATAGACTTGGCCGCCCTGCAGCAAGACATAGGCCAGGATCCAGGAGCTCAATTGTAAGGATAGAGCTCAGAGATTCGGGTCGCGCCAGCGGGACGGAGCCCTTGCCCTATTGACTATACTGGTGGTGCTCTGGGAGCAATGATACTATTACCCTAGATTTTTCGTGTTTCTGAGTAAGCTCATGCTGACTTGCCCAAGCCGTCATTCTTTTAACTTAGATACGACAAGATCCATAATGGAAAGCAGCATTATCGATGCCAGGATTGTCACAGGCAATTTATACCTGAATCTACTCAAAAGATTGTCTCAGAATTCAATATATCCCTAGTTAATAAACTTAAGCGACTTTCCATTGCTGCTATATCTTATGTAAATGAACTACCAGAACTCTGGACAAAATTATGTTAATCACAAATCAACTTATCCTTCCCAAATCATGGAGGTCTACCCGTCAAAAGAGGTACTTTGATCCTGCGATGCGACGAGCTATTGCCATTTGTGCTAGCAGGTTGGAGCTTGAAAGCAGGACGAGCTTCCCAAACTTGTTCAGAATGATTGTTCAGAATGACTGTGTCTCCACATGGGTTGGAGTCAGTGTTGCCGAGAAAAGCCATATCCTTGCTAGATTGAAGTCATGGGATCCCTGACTCTACCCGATAGAACTGAACTTTATGACCGTCCCTCTGATTCACAGCCGTGACGTTCTAGAGAGCCGTCTCAAGGAGATTCCTGCTGAACCCGGCGTATATTTAATGCGAGATGCCACGGATCAGATCCTCTATGTAGGCAAGTCCAAGAAATTGCGCTCTCGAGTGCGATCTTATTTCCGCTTCACCGGCGACCTGTCCCCTCGCATTCAGCGCATGGTAGCTCAGGTTTGCGAGATCGAGTTTATCGTAACCGACAATGAAAGTGAAGCCCTAGCCCTAGAAGACAATCTGATTAAGACCCATCAGCCCCCCTACAATGTTCTTCTCAAGGATGACAAAAAGTATCCCTATTTGTGCATTACCTGGTCAGAGCCTTATCCCCAGCTTTACATCACCCGCCATCGTCGCCTTGATCGGAATCAAGACAAATACTATGGCCCCTACACCGATGTTGGCCTGTTGCGCCATACCCTTGGGTTGGTCAAACGAATTTTTCCCTTGCGCCAACGGCCCAAACCTCTGTACAAAGATCGCACCTGTTTGAACTACGACATTGGGCGCTGCCCCGGGGTATGCCAAGGCTTGATCAGCCCAGAAGAGTATCGCAAAACGCTGACTCAAGTGGCCATGATCTTCCAAGGCCAGACAGATGAGCTGATCCGAGAGCTGCAGGAGAAGATGATCCAGGCCGCCGAACAGGAAAATTACGAGGCAGCCGCACGATATCGGGATCAAATTCGCGGTTTGGAACAATTGGGAGAATCCCAGAAGGTCTCTTTGCCTAACTCTACCGTCAGCCGTGATGCTCTGGCCTTGGCCATGAATGATTCACGAGCCTGCATTCAATTGTTTCAGGTGCGGGCAGGCAAGTTGGTGGGGCGGCTGGGGTTTGTGGCCGAAAACCGCGGTGACGACCCAGGCCTTATCTTGCAGCGGGCTTTACAAGAGCATTATCAATACTGCGATCCGGTGGAAATTCCCTCTGAGATTTTGACCCAGTATGAACTGCCCGATCACGATTTTCTGGAGTCTTGGCTGAGTCAGAAAAAAGGCCGCAAGGTCAGCCTTGTTGCCCCCCAACGGCAGAGCAAAGCCGAGCTGATCGAGTTGGTTGAGCGGAATGCCCAACTGGAGCTAACCCGCACTCAGCGCTTGGCGGATCGGGATGCCGCGGCCTTGGAGCGCTTGGCAGAAGTCTTGGATTTGCCGGATGTGCCCCGCCGTCTAGAAGCCTACGATATTTCCCACATCCAGGGATCCGATGCTGTGGCCAGTCAGGTGGTGTTTATCGATGGCCTGCCTGCCAAACAGCACTACCGCCGCTACAAGATTCGCAACCCTGAGGTGCGCCCCGGTCACTCCGATGATTTTGCCAGCCATGCAGAAGTGGCCCGGCGTCGCTTCAGCAAAATGACCCCTGAGGATCAGCCGGATTTGGTGCTCATCGACGGGGGCAAGGGGCAGTTGTCGGCAGTCATGGCCGTCTTGGCGGATTTGGGGCTGGATCACCTGCCGGTAATTGCCTTGGCCAAACGAGAAGAAGAGATCTTTCTGCCGGGGGATCCCGTGCCCCTGCGGTTGACCGCCCAAGATCCGGCTCGCTTGTTGTTGCAACGCCTGCGAGATGAGGCCCACCGATTTGCTCTCGCCTTTCATCGCCAGCAACGGAAAGCGCGTCAGCATGCCTCTACGCTGGACGAGATCCCCGGCCTAGGCAAGTATCGGCAAAAGCTGCTGATGGAAGAATTTCGGTCGATTGCCCGCATTCAGGTGGCTTCAGAAGACCAGCTGGCCCAGGTGCCCGGCATTGGCCCGAAGATTGCCCGACAGATTTACCGCTACTTTCACCCAGAAACTCAGGCGGGATCCCCGGAGACAGCGCAGGTGGAGTAGTTGAGAATCCGCGCAGGGATCCCTGCTCCCCCAGCACTCGGTGGGGTGATATCCACAGAAGCCTGAGCACCCTTCCTCGCCCGTGATTTTACGGGGTTAGGGGGGAACTTGTAGTGCGGAAAACATCGCTCAAAGCAAAAATGATACATAATCTCAGGGGCAGGCGTTCTTAGTGCCCTAGGTTGTGTTGATCTTTCAT
>NZ_JANSHQ010000038.1:0-6311 GCF_047461715.1 Synechococcus sp. R8-2
TTGACTAGAGTCATGCTCCCCCCAAGATCAGCAGGGCTAATCCGCCAAACATCCAATTCATCCAAGCTTGAACTTCCATGGGGGAGCTCTCCAGAATACGAGAATCCATTGGGCAGTTTTATCCTACATCTGGAGAAACGGTGCCCAGCAGCTACTGATTGGCTCGGTAAAGCAACCCCAGCCCTACGGCGGCACAGATCAAGTTGGGCAACCAAGCCGCCATTGCTGGCCCCAGCGTCCCAATTTGTCCCAGCGCCTGGGTGATGAACAGCAGCACATAGAAGGCAAAGATAATCAGCACACTGATGCCCAACCCCAAAGAGGAACCGGTGCGCTGCGGGCGCAGCCCCAAAGGCACCCCAATCAGGGTAAACGCCAGACACGCGAAAGGAATGGCATACTTTTGGTTGAGGCTGACCTGTAGACGACGCACCCGTTGCAGATCGCCAGAGCTGGCGATCACCTCGATGTAATGCTTCAGCTCCCGAATGTTCATTTCCTCAGGGCTGCGAATCTCCTGAGCCAGCTCCAGCGGCGCGCGAGGCAGACGCAACTCCTGCCGGCTGAAGGTGGCAATGTTGCTGTAGGTGCCATCCGGAGAAACGATGTAGTTGGTGCCATCCTCAAACACCCAAAGATTCTCTTGGGGATCCCAGCGCCCCCGCTGGGCCAGCAGAATTTGGTTGAGCGCCTCGTTGGAAAAATCCAGGACGATAATGCCGCGCATTTGCTTTCCATCGAAGCTGCGGGCGTAGAACTGACGGGTTAGCCCTTGTCGCCGGGAAAAGGTGCCGTCCGGCTCAGGCATGAGGATCTCGCCAAATTCTTGGTAGAGGATATTCTCCCGCCGGAAGTCCGGATCCCGATTTAAAGCTCGATTCAAAGTCGTGGCCGCTTGGCGATTGCTCACCGGCACCACCAGCTCATTGAACAGAAACGTTAACGTCGTCACCAGCAAGCTGAGGACGAGGGCAGGCACCATGAGGCGGTAAAGGCTCACCCCGCATCCGCGCAAGGCCGTGATCTCGTTGTCGGCAGACAAGCGCCCATAGGCCAGCAACGTCGCCAGCAACATGGACATCGGGAACGTCAAAACGATGATCCCCGGCGCCCGCAGCACGAACACCTGCAAGGCTGCTGAAATCGATAACCCTGCCTCCACCACCAGGCGCACCAGCTCGAACAGGGATCCCACCGCCATCACCAAGGTTGTGAAAGCTCCCACCCCAAAGAGAAACGGCAGCAGCATCTCCGAGAGGACATAGCGATCCATCAGGCCCACCGCGCAAACGAGGGAGAGCCTGTGGTCAGGCCGCTCGCGGGAACGGGCAGGAGGGAGAGAATGAAGTTTCACGCAACCCAAGGAAGTAGTAGGCAGGACAGCCGAAGGCTGTTAACGACTCTAGACCGGAACACTGGGCAATGAAAGGCTATCGCCTTCCTTTCTCAACCTAACCCGCCTATGATCGACCCCAAGTAAGCTCAGGCATAGAATTGGGCCGGGTTTGTCTTGGGAAGACTTTCGACATGGTTTCCTCCTCTTCCCCCTCCTGCAATCTTAGGAGTTTGCTGGAGCGGCTCCTGGAGCTGCGGCAGCAGGTTGTAGAGGGATCCCAGAAATACTTGGCCGCTTGGGGCTGCCTTACGAGCCCTCCTGCGGCCATCCACAACCTGGCGCGCTACCTGGCGCTGCGCCAACAGGATCTGCGCAGCTTGCAACTGGAGCTGGCGGCTGCGGGGCTGTCCTCGCTGGGGCGCTGTGAGTCGCGGGTTCTGGAGAGCCTGGATGCGGTGATTGCTATTTTGGCAGCCACCCAGGGTTTGACCCATACGGCACCCAGCTATGAAGAGTTTTACGCCGGGGATACGGCACTAGAGCAGCACGCCGAGGCGCTGTTTGGCCCCCCTTCTCCCCATCGCCGCGCGCGCATCATGGTGACCCTGCCCAGCGAAGCCGCCGAGCAGCCGGAGCTGTTGCTGCAGTTGTTGGAGCGGGGCATGAACGTGGCCCGCATCAACTGCGCCCACGACGAGCCCTCGGTGTGGGAGAAAATGGTGGCCCACTTGCGCCAGGCCGAAGCCCAGACCCAACGGCGTTGCAAGATTTTGCTGGACCTGGCCGGCCCCAAGATCCGCACCGGCCCAGTGGCCATGCCCCCCGGCAAAACCAAGGTGTACCGCGGGGATCGCATCCTGCTCACCGCGAAGGTTCCTGAGGCCAGCGCCGATATCTCCTGCCAGGTGACCTGCAGCCTGCCGGAGGTTTTGGCGCACCTGCAAGTGGGGGCAACCGTTTGGATCGACGACGGCAAAATCGGCGCCCGCGTGGTAAGGATCGAGCCGGCAGGCGTGGTGCTGGAGGTGGACAAAGTTGCCCCTCAGGGCAAGAAGTTGCGAGCAGAAAAAGGCCTCAATTTTCCTGACAGTCAGCTCCAGATCCGTTCCCTTACCGACAAAGACTGCCAAGACCTGGACTTTGTGGTGCGGCATGCCGACTTGGTGGGCTATTCCTTCGTCCAGCAGCCCGCGGACTTGCAGTTGCTGGTTTCTGAGCTGGAGCGGCGGCAGGCTCGCCCCGATCTGGGCTTGATCCTCAAGATGGAAACGCAGCGGGCGGTGAAAAACCTGCCGGCCTTGATCGCGACCGTTGCCGGCTGCCGGCCCCTGGGGGTGATGATTGCCCGCGGCGACCTGGCTGTGGAAATGGGTTGGCTGCGCTTAGGCGAGATCCAAGAGGAACTCCTGTGGATTTGTGAGGCAGCCCGCGTGCCGGTGGTTTGGGCTACCCAGGTGCTGGATCAGCTCACCAAGGAGGGCTTGCCCTCGCGGCCTGAGCTTTCCGATGCGGTGATGTCTGCCCGCGCCGAATGTGTGATGCTCAACAAGGGCCCCTACCTGCTGGAGGCGGTTGCCCTCCTGGACGAGCTGCTGGCTCGGATGCAGACCCACCAGCACAAGAAAAGCCAACGCCTGCGAGCTCTGTACTCCTGGAGGTGACCTGGAGCTGCCCTAGAGACGGAACTTCTCCCCCAGGTAATACTTGCGCACCAAGGGATCCGCCGCCAGCTCCGCCGCCGTGCCCTTGGCCAAAATGGCCCCGTCGTTGAGGATATAGGCCCGGTCGGTGATCTCCAGCGTCTCCCGCACGTTGTGGTCAGTAATCAAAACACCGATGCCCCGTTGCTTGAGCTTGGCCACCACCTCCTGAATATCCGCCACCGCGATGGGATCCACCCCCGCAAAGGGCTCATCCAGCAGCAGAAATTTCGGCCCGTGGATCCCAGCGGCCAAGGCACGGGCGATCTCCGCTCGGCGACGCTCCCCCCCCGATACCTGCAGGCCCAGGCTGTGGGCCACGTGGGCGATGCGAAACTCCTCCAGCAGTTGGTTGAGCCGCTGCTGCCAGAGGCGGCGAGGCACCCCCGTTTGCTCCATGATCAGCAGCAGGTTGTCTTGGATGCTGAGGCGACGAAAAATACTCGGCTCCTGGGCCAGGTAGCCGATCCCCAATTGGGCCCGGCGATGCATGGGCAGGTGGGTGATGTCTTGGTCATCCAACCAGACATGGCCGCGGTTGGGCTGGATCAGGCCGGTCATGATGTAGAACGTGGTGGTTTTCCCCGCCCCATTGGGGCCCAGGAGCCCCACGATTTCCCCCTGCTGAATGTTCAGGCTAACGTCGCTCACCACCTCACGGCGGCCATAGCGCTTACAGATGTTTTCTAAGTAGATCTGCATAGGGCCGGCACAGGGCTGCTGATCAATGCTTACTGATTCTGTAGGGCTGATTCTCTCCAACCGACAGGGATCCCGGCTGCCGCAGCGCACAGGCTACTTCCTCAAAGATGCCCCAAACCCCGCCCACAATCCAGGGGAGTGTAGGCAAAGTGGATCCCTCTCAAGCCAACTGGAGGGATCCTTAATGGGGTTCTCATATAGCTCACGGCAACTGCTCGCCCCCCTCAAAATGGGATCATTTCACTAGGGGATCCCTGGCCTTCCCATGCTTCGCTGCCCAGCTTGCTACTGGCTCAACTCCAACTCCGATTATCGCTGTCGTCGCTGTGGGCACTTTTTGCGCCATCGCCCGCTTCCTGTTGCCGAGAAACTCAACCCAAGAAGGCCAACAACCAGCCCTGCCGGCTGGCGGGAAATCCGCTGGGATCGCGTCCTGACTTCCTCGGCAATACTCGGGGTTTTGGTGGGGTTGGGGCAACTGTCTTGGCATTGGGTGCAGCCGCTGCTCAAAGATCCACCCCTTCCCAGTGTTGGCAACGGCCCGGCAGCTTCGGGACGATAGGACTCCAAACGTCATCCCGCCCTGAGAGAGCCTGCTATCAGGTGGGCCAGACAGACCTGCGGAGTGGCCGAAGCCAGAAGATGCCACTATCATGTGACCAGCGCAGAACCATCCCCCTCTGCTGTGTCCCTTCACGTAAACCTTCAAAATTGTGAGGCTTGGTAACCATGAACCTCAATCTCAAAGTTCCCGCCATTTGGGCACTACTGGCCACGGCAGCCTTGGCTTCCTCTGCCGCAGCCACAACCTACAACTCTTGTTTTATGCGCTACCTCATGGCTTCCCGCACCTGTCCCAACTGCCGCCTGGGATCCATTGAGCTGAGCAATCTGGATTTGGCGGAGGCCAATTTCAGCGGTTCCGATCTCATCGAGGCCAATCTGGAGCGCACCATCTTGACGGGCGCCGATCTCAGCCAGTCTTACCTGGTGGGGGCCAATTTGCGGCGGGCTCAATTGGGGGGAGCCAACCTGAGTGGCGCTTACCTGGAGGGGGCAGACTTGCGGGGGGCCAACCTGCGGGGGGCCGATCTCTCTTCTGCATCCCTGTACGGCGCCGACTTGCGGGGGGCCGATCTACGCGACGCCAACCTGGTTGGGGCTGACCTGCGCTTTGCTCGCACCTGGGGCGCACGCCTGCAGGGTGCCGTTCGGGAATAGTGCCAAAGGCCGAAGCCAGCTTCCCCTCTCCCTCTCTGGGAGAGGGACTAATGAATAACGCGTACTAATTGCGTAATGCGGATGGCGAGACTCGAACTCGCAAGGCAAAGCCACACGCCCCTCAAACGTGCGCGTATACCAATTCCGCCACATCCGCTTCCGAGCCTAACCATCATAGCGACAGAGGGGTGGAGTTGTTAAGGGCATTGGCCATTTTGCAGCTATGGCTTGTCCTGCCTCGGCAAAGTTAAGGCAACTCCACCGACGTGGGCTTGGAAGCGTGGGGCAGTCCCCACCCCAACTTCTCTCGCATAACCCGGAAAAATTCCGGTCGGCGCAGGCGCATCAAATCTGTCCAATAGGGGGCACGTACCACCCGAATCTGGTCTTCCGGCATGATGTAGCAGCCGGCATTTCCATCTACCACCAAAACCAGTGGCTGAGGGGTAACGGGGCTAATCCATACCTCCTCCGAATCGGGGAAGACCAAGGCCCGCGACGCCATGGAATGGGGGCAGATGGGAATCAGCTGCAAAACCGGCACCCCCGGTGTGATCACCGGCCCACCCGCCGAGAGGGCATAGGCCGTCGAGCCGGTGGGAGTAGCCAAGATGACTCCGTCGGCAGCCACATCCAGAGGTGAGTGATCCCCGATGGTGATCTCGAAGTGGCACATGCTGGTCAAAGGCTCGCGGTGCAACACCATCTCGTTTAAGCTCAAGACCTCCCAGCGCAATTCTTGCCCTCGGTAGGCTTGCACCAGCAACATGCTGCGGCGATCCAGGGTGTATTCCCCGGCAATGGCGGCACTGGCTGCCTCTTCTAGGTGAGGAAGGTAGGTCTCCGTCAGAAAGCCCAGATGGCCCGTATTCACCGCCAACAAGGGGATCCCTTTGGGGGCCAGTTGCCGTGCTGCTGCCAAGACGGTGCCATCTCCCCCCAACACCACCGCAAACTTCATGGTTTGATCAAATCCAGCCGGGGCCAGGCTATCTACTTTGGTCAGGCAGATGGGGCTGTCGGGCTTGGCATAACCGAGGATACCGCCCCAGTTGGGGGCCACACAGACTTCCCAGCCCTGCTCCTGAAACCAGCGGGCTAGGGTTTCGCTGCTGCGTTTGGCGGCGGGTTTGGCGTCGTTGTAGAGGATCCCGGCTTTGGGCTTGGTCATGGGCAATGGGAAGGCAGAGGTGCCAAAACTCTATCAGTTCTGCAGGCCCCTCTGCTGGCCAGGTGATCCATTCCACAATTTCTGCCAGCAGACTTCGCTGATACATTGACGCTGAACAAGACGGGTAGCTTGCACGGCGAGGCCATACACTGCTGCCCGGGGCTGCAGCGATTGCATCCTG
>NZ_JANSHQ010000039.1:0-6905 GCF_047461715.1 Synechococcus sp. R8-2
CCGTCCCGCTGACGCGAGCGGCGTAGAACTCGCACCAGGGATCCCCCTTCTCTCTGGCCTTGGTCTCCTGGCCGTGGAAGAGCCCACCCCGCTGGAAGAGGCGGTTGTAGAAGACTTGATCCAAAACCGGCTTCTGCTGGATGTTGCCGTTGTAGACCAGATTCATCATCGCCGGCACCGCCCCTTGAGCAAAATAGCAGGCGGGATCTTCTGCCCGTGGGTAGGAAGCTAAAAAGTAGTTGGCTTCGTAGTTGCCATCAATGGCCACCCGGCAAGACTGGCCACTCACCACCTCCAAAGCCTGCCAGCGACCCCACCCCAGGCTGCTGGCCACCGCATAGCCGCCGTGGATCCAGTCGGTGTCCTTCTCCAGCATCGGCCCCACCAGGGTTTCCCACTCCACCGATTCCATGATGTTGCCGAAGGTGTAGAACACACAGACATGCCCCGACTCGCGGATGAGAGCTTCCCCCACCCCCATCAGCTCAGCCTGCACCGCCTTCAGCTCCTGTAAAAAGCGATATTGAATGCGGTTGTAGTAGTTGGCAGGCATGCGCGTTAGCAACACGTTAAAGGCGCGAATCTGCCCCTGATCATCTCCGGCCAAAGGCAGGCCCCACAGAGCTTCGTTGACCGCGTCATAGTCCACTGCCGTTACGGGCTGCGGGAACTGGGTTGGCTGCTCAATAAGCTTGCCCATGCCTGGACTGGGAGTCAGCGACTGAGGCTTTGGCAGCCGAGTGGCCTGGATCACGCAGTGATCCTTGCGCGTAACGGCCATACACTCCGTTTCTTCTGCCCCGTAGCTTCCCAGCTCGCCAAAAGTGGCATCCAGAGCTGCTGCCACATAGCCCACCGCCAAGTGGTCAATGGGACGTGTGCGGTTGACCTGATCCCCGTACTTGCTCAGCCAACCTTCTGCATAGTGAGAATGGGTAAGCTGCACTTCCCCGCCTGAAGGTGTCACCTCAAACGCCAGCCGCCCAAATCCTAAAAAACTGAAGATCTGAGCTGCCACTGCCAGGCGCTCTTGGGTCTCCTGAATGCCAAGAGCCTTGAAAGCTCCGTACAGAAGACTGTAAAAGATCTCTTGGGCTGCCGTGCGCAGGATCCCTACTCCATCGATCCAGTCGGGATCTTCAATAGTCTGCTGCAGGAATAGGTTGTAGTGATGGCAGTGGAAGATAACCGGCTCTCCAAACAAAGTAGGGGCTTTTGGGAAACGCTTTGATGACAACCCGCAACGCCGAAGTGCCGGCCAAGAGGTAGTCCGCCTCTTGGTCGGGGCTGACGGTTTGACAAAGGCGGCTATTGGCCTGCAACAGGTCGCCGGCGTAGGTGCCCAAACGTTCTAGGGCTTGCTCCTCTTGGGAATCGCTGACGTAGGTTACTTTGGCTACTGTGGTACCATCAGTGGCCCGCCCTATCAAAACAGCAATCAAGCCCGGAAGGCCGGCAATGTGCTGTTCGACTACGCTGCTGAGGGTTCGGATAGCCATGATCTGACTCCTTCCTGCGGCTACATGGGATAATTTAGGTATATACACGGGATATTGGAGTGTCTAGTGAACTAGGATGGATCGGATATTTCCAGAGAAATCTCCTGACCGGCTTAGCTCCAGGGATCCCAGTTCTCGTGAAACTTGCCTTCCAAGATGGCCTGACGCATCTTCTGGGTGTAGCGCATCAGCTCCGTGATGTTGTGGATAGAAAGCAGGGTATAGCCCAGGATCTCCTGGGCGCGGATGAGGTGGCACAAGTAGGCGCGGCTGAAGTGGCGGCAGGTGTAGCAGGGACAGTCGGGATCGATGGGATCCAGGCTGCGGCGGTGCTCGGCATTTTTGATGTTCCAGCGTTTGCCCCGGCTGATCACCGTGCCATGGCGGGCATAGCGGGTGGGGATCACGCAGTCAAACAAATCCACTCCGGCGGCCACAGCGGCCCGCATCTCTGCATAGGTGCCCACCCCCATGAGATAACGGGGGCGATCTGCCGGCAGTAGAGGGGCTGTTTGCCGCACAACGGCGTGCATAAACTCGACCGGCTCCCCCACACTCACCCCGCCAATGGCATAGCCCGGCAGATCCAACCGACAGACCTCTTCCACCGCCCGCCGGCGCAGCTCAGGGTAAACTCCCCCCTGCACAATGCCAAACAAAGCCTGATCTGAGCGGCGATGGGCTTTCACGCACCGTTTCAGCCACTGGGTGGTTCGCCGCACCGCTGCTTCCACTTCCTCAGGGCTGGCAGGGTAGGGCGGGCACTCGTCGAAGGCCATGATCACATCGGCACCCAAGGCATTTTGAATCTGGATGGATAGCTCTGGGGTGAAGTGAATGATGCGGCCATCGAGAGGAGAGCGGAACGTCACTCCCTCCTCGTTGATTTGGCGAATGGCGCTGAGGCTGAAGACCTGGAAGCCCCCTGAGTCGGTAAGGATGGGGCCCGACCAGCCCATAAAGCGGTGCAGCCCCCCTGCCGCTTGAATGATGCTTTCGCCAGGTTGCAGGTGGAGATGATAGGTGTTGCTGAGGATGATGTGGGCACCTGTCTCCTTGAGCTGGGCCGGGGTGAGGGTTTTCACGTTGGCCAAAGTTCCCACCGGCATAAAGCAAGGGGTTGGGATCCCGCCGTGGGGGGTGACGAAGTATCCTGCCCGCGCTTGGGTATGGGGGCAGGTGCCCTCGCAGGTGAAGGTAAAGTCGGCCAAGGTCAGCGTTATCGGCTTTAATCTTGTGCGCAGCAGAGCTTAGCACAGATAGAGCCGCCGGCAAGGGATCCCTTTTGCCAGCCTTGACAGGGATCCCCTGCTTTGGGCACAC
Organism: Synechococcus sp. R8-2; assembly: GCF_047461715.1. Classification (NCBI taxonomy): domain Bacteria; kingdom Bacillati; phylum Cyanobacteriota; class Cyanophyceae; order Synechococcales; family Synechococcaceae; genus Synechococcus; species Synechococcus sp. R8-2. The sequence goes on from NZ_JANSHQ010000039.1 coordinate 2,823, forward strand.
TTGTAGATCGCCGCGGAACTGGCGGAATGGTAGACGCGCTAGATTCAGGTTCTAGTGGCAGCAATGCCATCGGGGTTCAAGTCCCCGGTTCCGCACTCTCTTTCCTTCAACACTTAGGTTAAGCTATGCCGACATGCCCTGTCGGCCAAGGATAAGTATTGGGGGTGTAGCTCCACGGCCAAATTAGACTCCCTGCTCGCCGTGATGCTTCATCTCTTTCAAGTTGCCCTTAGAGGGTCAATTCGCTCTCAATTTGACTGAGTTTAATGCGGGCAAGAGCTAAGTTCCCTTTTTCTCGGTCTAAGGCTAGGTAGAAAAATAGGCCGTTTATGGTTTTAAGCATACGCATTAGATGGTACTGAGTTTCCAGGATGATTAAAATCTCTTCAATTCTGTCGGTGAACTTAAGTGACTCCGCGACTCGCATCTTAGCGCGAATCACTTCTGTGTTTCCGGCGATTGCCAGCTCCAAGTTAGCTTCAGGAAAAGCGGGACTGTTGGTGCCTTTGTACCCCAAGCACATCCCTGTTTTCCAGTCCCCCAGCGCTACCCCCAGTGCTCCATCGATGCTCAGAGCTTTTACCAAACTGTCTTGGAGTTTTTGCATGACTGAGAGTATTCCCCCTTTACAAAGCTCGTCGCTCTATAGTAAGTCTTCCGTTGAGAAATTTCAACTCGAAGCTTGCTTAATTTGCAGGAGCTAGAGTAGCTGACGCAGGCGTGGTGAAAATGTAGCGAACTGAACCAACGGGAAGCTGGTTTGGGGATCGGATCCCTGTAGCTTCCGGTGGAGAGGCTTGGAAGTTATGCTGGGGTTACCTCTTTTACCTTGAGACTATCGACCTCCGAGATCGGTGGATCGGGATCCCTTTCTCTCCGCTTAGTTTGACCTATGCCTAAGGCCCCCCTCCCTCCCAACGAAGAGCAGCGGCTGGCTGCCCTGCGGCAGTATCAGATTTTGGACACCGCTCCTGAGAACAGCTTTGACGAACTCGTGCGGCTGGCTGCCCACATCTGCGGCACGCCCATTGCTCTGGTCAGCCTTATCGACGAACACCGCCAGTGGTTTAAAGCCAAATTCGGCGTCGATGTGCAGGAGACCCCACGGGATGTGGCCTTCTGCGCCCACGCCATCTTGTCGCCTAAAGAGCCGCTGGTGGTGCCCGATGCCACTCAGGATCCCCGCTTTGCCGACAACCCGCTTGTTACGCAAGAGCCCCACATCCGCTTCTATGCTGGCATCCCTCTGGTAACTCCAGAAGGGCAAGCCTTAGGCACGCTTTGCGTTGTCGATTATCAGCCTCGGCACCTGACCCCAGAACAACTGGAGCAATTACAAGCCCTGGCCCATCAGGTGGTGGCCCAACTGGAGCTGCGCCGTACTTTGAGGGAACTGGCTCAGACGCCTCTTCTGCCTAAGTCGGGGGATACTAAACCTGCCCGCAAAAACCGCTTTCTCCTCAAAGTTACCGCCGGTTTTGGCCTAGCTGCCTTGCTTTTGGGCGGGATCACCTACTCAGCTCAGCGGAATGCCTCTCAACTGCCGCAGCTTACAGAACGAGTGGCCCACACTCTGAAAGCAATCCAAAACTTGGAAGGATTGCTGGCGGAAACCCGCGCCGCCGAAGCCGGTCAATATGGTTATCTTCTGACCAATAATCCTCGCTATCTCAGTGAGTACCAAGCCAGCCTTGAAGCCACCTCCACCCATCTGCGCTTGTTGAAAGAGCTCACTGCTGACAACCCCCTGCAGCAAGAGCGCCTGAAGCGCCTAGAGCTGCTGCTGGAGCTGCTGCTGGAGCAACTGAGGGATCAAGAGGGGCTACTCGCCACCCAGGAAGCCCTGGAAAGCAGCGAAGGGCCAAGGTTGGTGGAGCAAATTGCCGAGTTGATTCGGGTGCTCCAGCAGGAGGAAAATCGCCTTCTGCAGCAACGCAGCCAGGAATTTCAGTTTGCCTGGGTTAGAACCAATCTCATTGCTTTTGGCGGGCTCATTTTTACTTACCTGGTTTTGGCCTCGGTTTACTTCCTCATCCGTCGGGAGACTGCCGAGCGAGAAGAGGCAGAACGATCCCTCAAGCAAGAGCGAGATTTTACCAACGCGGTTATCGATACGGCAGGGGCGCTGGTGGTGGTCATGGATCCAGAAGGGCGTATCCTGCGCTTCAACCGCGCTGCTGAGCAGCTCTCTGGCTACTCGCTGGCAGAAGTCAAGGGCCGGCTGCTGTGGGATTTGGGTTTGATCCCGCCGGAAGATGTGCCTGGTGTGAAGCAAGCTTTTGAACAGCTCAAGGGCAATCATTCCCTCTTTTTGAATCGCCATGAGAATTTTTGGCGCACCAAGCAAGGGGCACTGCGGCTTATTTCTTGGTCTAACACCGCCCTAATCAACGCTGCCGGCGAGGTGGAGTTTGTCATGGGCACCGGCATCGACATCACCGACCGTAGGCTGGCGGAGCTGGCCTTGAAAGAAAGCGAAGAGCGCTACCGGGATCTCTTTGAAAATGCCACTGACCTCATCCAAAGCGTGGATGCCGAAGGGCACTTTTTGTATGTCAACCGCACTTGGAAGGAGACCTTGGGCTACGACGAAGCTCAGGTCTATCAGATGACCCTCTTCGACATTCTCCATCCCGACTGCCGGGAGCACTGCCAGGCTCTTTTCCAGAAGCTTCTAGCAGGGGAGAAACTGGAGAGGGTAGAGACAGCTTTCCTCACGGCCAGCGGTGAAACTGTTTGGGTGGAGGGCAATGTCAACTGCCGCTTTGAAGATGGAGTGATGGTGGCTACGCGGGGCATCTTCCGCAACATTACCGAGCAGAAGAAAGCGGCAGAGGAATTGGAGCGGCAAAACCGCCGGGCTCAGTTGCTAGCCAATCTCAGCTTGAAGATCCGCGAATCTTTGGATATCGCCGAGATCCTAGAGACGGCGGTAACAGAAATCCAAGCCCTGCTCAAAGCCGACCGAGTCTTGGTCTACCGCTTCCAGCCGGATGGTTCTGGGATCATCTCCAACGAGAAAACTCAGCCGGGGATCCCCTCCTTGCTGGGAGAGGTGATCGAGGATCCCTGTTTTCAGGAAAAGTACGCCCAGCTCTACAGCCAGGGCCGCGTTCGCGTTGTTAGCGATGTGGAAAGTGAAGGACTGGAGCCTTGTTACCTAGAGCTGCTGCAAAAAATGCAGGTCAGGGCCAACTTGGTGGTGCCGCTGTTTTTGGAGCAGCAGTTGTGGGGGTTGTTGCTGGCCCACCAGTGCTCCGGGCCCCGTCAGTGGCAACCCTTTGAGATGGAGCTGCTATCGCAGTTGGCCAACCAAATTGGCATTGCCCTCACCCAGGCAGCCCTTTTGGAACGGGAGAGAAAGCGCAGCCTGGAGCTGGAGCAGGCCCGCAAAGCAGCTGAGCAGGCTGCACAGGCCAAGAGCAGCTTCTTGGCCACCATGAGCCACGAGATCCGCACCCCCATGAACGCGGTGTTGGGGATGACGGGCCTGCTGCTGGAGACCCCCCTCAATGCAGAACAGCGGGACTTTGTAGAGACCATCCGCATCAGTGGCGATGCCCTGCTCACCCTCATCAACGACATCCTGGACTTCTCCAAATTGGAGGTCGGGGAAATGGAGCTGGAGATCCTGGATTTCGATCTCCGCTCGTGTCTGGAGGAGGTGGCGGATCTGTTTGCCCCCACTGCCCATGCCAAGGGGTTAGAGCTGGCGGTGCTTATGCCGCCGGAAGTGCCGCGCTACCTGCGGGGAGATGCCTCGCGACTACGGCAAATCCTCAACAATTTGGTAAGCAACGCCATTAAGTTCACCCACCGAGGAGAGGTGGTGATCCAAGCGGAGGTGCTGCAAGAAACCGCTACCCATGTCCACCTCAGGCTCTCGGTGAGAGATACCGGGATCGGGATCCCGGCGGCGGCGCAGAGCAAGCTGTTTCAACCGTTTAGCCAGGTGGATGCCTCTACTACCCGCAAATACGGAGGTACGGGACTGGGCTTGGCCATCTGCAAACAACTGACAGAACTGATGGGGGGAACCATCTCGTTGCAAAGCCAGGAGGGACAGGGCAGCACCTTCAGCGT
>NZ_JANSHQ010000040.1:0-7180 GCF_047461715.1 Synechococcus sp. R8-2
GTTGGCGTAGGATCCCAGATAAAAGAGGGCAAACTTCATGCCGGAGTACTCCGTTTGGTAACCGGCCACCAGCTCTTCTTCTGCTTCCGGCAAGTCGAACGGGATCCGCTCCGTTTCCGCCAGAGCCGAGATCAGGAAAATGACAAAGCCAATGGGCTGCCGCCAGACGTTCCAGCTCAGAATGCCCAGGCCGCTCTGCTGCTCCACGATCCCCACGGTGTCCAGGCCATTGCTCATCAGCACCACGGCCAACACCGACAGGGCCAACGGCAGCTCATAGCTAATCGACTGGGCCGCCGCGCGTAGCCCCCCCAGCAAAGAGTACTTGTTGTTGGAGCCGTAGCCGGACATCAACAGACCGATGGGTTGCACGCTGGAGGTGGCGATCAGGAAGAACACACCGATGGCAATGTTGGAGATCAACAGGTTTTGGCCGAAGGGAACCACCAGGTAGCACAGGAAGACCGGCAGGAAAACCAATATCGGCCCCAGCGTAAACAAGACTGGGTCGGCCAGGATGGGCAGAACATCCTCTTTAGTCAGCAGCTTGATGCCGTCGGCAATGGGGATCAGCACCCCCTGAGGGCCGGCCATGTTGGGGCCAATCCGCTGTTGGGCCGCTGCCGAGATCTTGCGCTCCAGCCAAGTCATGACCATCACCCCCAAGGTGGCGGCGATGATCAGCAGCAACATGGGCAGGGGCATCCAGAGGGCATGGGCTGCACCTGCTCCCAAGCCTAGGTTCTGTAGGGCAGTCTCGAAGCCAAGTTGTAGATCGATACCAGCGTTTGTCATGGGGGTGAGTAGCTCCCTAGAGATGGCGGGTTGGGTAGGGTTTGGGATCCCTGTAGCTAAGTTTTCCCGTTGGGATCCGATTGGGGGGGACGGTTGCGGCGGCGTAGCTCCTGCTGGATGATGGCCTGAAGGCGAGCATCAGATAGCTCTTCCGCGCGGCGGCGCCTTTCCTCTTGGTACTTAGCCCATTGCTTGGGGCCGATAACCGCAGCAATGACAGACACAATCAACAGCGGCAGAACCAAGATCGCCCAGGCCATCGCCTTTGTCCTCGCTTTCCGTAAGTATCTTAGCGATTCCTAGCGATCCACCTCGCCCATGATGATGTCAATGCTGCCGAGGATGGCGATCATGTCGGCTACCTTCATGCCGCAAATCAACTGAGGCAGTACCTGCAAATTGACAAAGCCGGGGGGACGGATCTTCCAGCGCCAGGGGCAAACGTTGTCGTCTCCCACGATGTAAATGCCCAGCTCTCCTTTGGCGCTCTCCACCCGCACGTAGGCTTCCCCCTTGGGGATCTTGAAGTTGGCCGAAGGCTTTTTGCTGATGAACTGGTAGTCGCCTTTGTTCCACTCCGACTTCGGCCCCTCCAGCATGCGCTTGGCTTCTAGGTTTTCAAAGGGGCCGCCCGGCAGAGCCTTCACCGCTTGCTGCACGATCTTGCAGGACTCGCGCATCTCTTTCATGCGCACCCGATAGCGGGCTAGGCAATCCCCTTCGGGATAAACGGCCACCTCCCAGTCGAAGTCGTCGTAGCATTCGTAGTGATCCACTTTGCGCAGATCCCAGTTGACGCCACAGGCCCGCAGCATGGGGCCGGACAGCCCCCAATTGATGGCATCCTGCTTGGAGATGGTGCCCACCCCTTCCAGCCGTCGGCGGAAGATGGGGTTGTCGGTCACCAGCCGTTCGTACTCATCCACTTTGGGCAAGAAATACTCGCAAAAGTCTAGGCATTTTTCCGTCCAGCCGTAGGGCAAGTCCACCGCCACGCCGCCCACCCGGAAATAGTTGTTGTTGATCAAGCGCATGCCGGTGACGGCTTCAAACAAGTCTAGGATCCACTCCCGCTCCCGCATGGCGTAGAGGAAGGGGGTTTGGGCGCCCAAATCCGCCAAGAAGGGACCAAACCAAAGCAGGTGGTTGGTGATGCGGGTCAGCTCCAGCATGATCACCCGTAGGTAGCTGGCCCGTCTGGGCACGCTGATCCCGGCCAGTTTCTCAACGGCATTGACGGTGATGGCCTCGTTGAACATGCCGGCCCCGTAGTCCCAACGGGAGACGTAGGGCAGGTATTGCACCACCGTGCGGTTTTCGGCGATTTTTTCCATGCCGCGGTGCAAGTAGCCAATCACCGGTTCGCAATCGACAATGTTTTCACCGTCTAGGGTGACCAGCAGGCGCAAAACCCCATGCATGGAGGGATGGTGCGGCCCAAAGTTGAGCAACATCCGGTCGGTACGGGTCTCGATCATGGGCATGGGCATAGCCGCCGCCTCCGCAACTGAAGAATGTTTATGGTCTGCAACATTTGCAGTATAGCGGTTTTCTTCTGCCTTCTCGGGATCCCATGCCATCAAGGATCCCAATCCTCGATATTGAAAATCTCCAGGGGAACTCAACTAGAGTGAGAGAAAAAGGAGGGAGACCGATGGCTATATCCCGTTCACCCGCGAATGGCCCATCCCGGAGAGAGCAGCAACATCCGCAGTATGCCACCGACCGGGCTGTGCTCGATGAGCTGATGGTGCAGGCCCAGGAGAGGCCCCTCTCGGATTGGGTACTGGCGGAAGTTGCCCGTTTGCGCATCCGTTACCACGGCTTCCCCGGCGCCTGGGATCTGCAGCGGGATTTGGATCAAATCCTGGAACAGTGGGGCCTGAGCGAAGAAGAGCTGTTCGCCCGGACTCGCCAGATCCATGCCCGCGGCCAGGTGTACGACCGCAGCTTTAGCACGCGAGACGACTGGGCCTAGTGGAGGGTTTGGGTCGGGATCCCTTACCCCCCTGAGAGAGGGGAGTTTGCCGGTTGTTCATGAGACGTGAAGTTGCTCGGCAAAGACGGGATCCAAAGGCACATCCAGGGCGGCAATCACCTTGGTCCAGAAGTTCATGAAGCCAATCCAAGCCGATAGCTCCACCAGATCTTCATCTGACCAAATGGCTTTTAGCTGGGCAAAGAAGCTGTCGGTCACCACCATGCTGGGCACGGTCATCCGCTCAGCGTACTCGATGGCCAGCTTTTCCGCCTCGGTGTAGAGGGTGCTGGTGCGGGCCTGGGCCACCGCCGCAATTTTGGCAGGGGAGGCGCCGTACTTTTGCGCCTGCAGGGTGTGGTAGGGAAGGCAGTAGTGGCGGCAGCCGTTGATTTGGGCAATGCGGATGCTGACCAGCTCCTTCAGCTCTTCAGGCAAGTTGGGGTTTTGGGTGTGCAGCGCCCCGTAGAGGTTCATCACGGCTCGCATCAGTTGGGGCTTGTGGGCCATCACCTGCAGGGGGTTGAGGGCGGTGCCGTAGGTTTTCTCCAGGCTTTCGTAAACCTTTTGCAGTTGCTTATCGGCTTTCTCTGGGGTAACAGGAGGGATCCGCATGGACGGTCTATAAATTGCAGCATTCTCGACTTTAGCGCGTCTGGGGGATCCACCCAAGCCTGAGGGGCGCTTCACGGTCTGGGGGAGGGATCCCTTCTCCCGTTGAGAAGGGGGCCTTGGTCTTTTGGTTTCGTTCCAGACACTCCTGCAGGGCTTGCAACCTGTCAAGGATTGCCCAAGGATTGCTCAACGGCTTCCACCTGCTGCTGGGTGGCGGTAGCCCCTTGGTTGAGGGTTTGCTGGATCTGTTCCCGAGATTGGTAAATCTGCAGCGGCCCACCTTGAGGGATCCCTTGCTGGGCAGCTTCTGGGCTGGCTTGCTCTGGTCTCGGCTCCGAACTCAGCGGGTTGCGATAGAGGCGGTTAACCAGCAAAAATCCCACCAGCACCACAGCAGTTGCCACCAAAAGCCGAACCATACTCGGATCCCTTGCAAGCATCTGGTTCTAGAATGCCCAAAAAGAGGAGCAGGTATCCGATGTCGGGCAAAGTTGCGCAAACTTCCCAGCCGGTACGGGTTGGCATTGGCGGCCCGGTGGGATCTGGAAAAACCGCTTTGGTGGAAAAGCTCTGCTTGGCGCTGCGGGACCACCTGTCTTTGGCGGTGGTGACCAACGATATCTATACCCGCGAGGATGCCGAGTTTTTGGTGCGGGCCAAGGCCCTGGAGGCAGAGCGGATCATTGGCGTAGAGACCGGCGGCTGCCCCCACACCGCCATTCGGGAAGATGCCTCCCTCAACCTAGACGCCATTCAGGAGCTGGAGCGCCGCTTTTGCCCCCTGGATCTCATCTTGGTGGAATCGGGGGGGGACAACTTGGCAGCTACCTTCAGCCCGGAGCTGGTGGACGCCTGCATTTACGTCATCGACGTGGCCGAAGGGGACAAGATCCCGCGCAAAGGCGGGCCGGGGATCACCCGCTCCGACCTGCTGGTGATCAACAAGATCGATCTGGCTCCCTATGTGGGAGCAGACTTGGGGGTGATGGAACGGGATGCCCGTCGCATGCGGGGAGATAGGCCCTTTGTCTTTACCAACCTGCGCACGGGCGAGGGGCTGGAGCAGATTCTCAGTTGGCTGGAGCGGGAGGTGCTGTTTCGCCCCATCAAGGCCGACCCCCCCTCGGTGAGCCGCCTGTGAACTTCGGTAAGGCCATCTTGAAGGCAACCCGCCGAGGCGACCATACCCACATTTGGGAGTATTCTCAGGCTCCCTTGCAATGGCTGGGATCCCCTGGGGAGCCACCTGTGTACTACCTGCGCAACCCCAACGGCGGCCTGCTGGGTGGGGATCGCCATCGGATCGAGATCGGGCTGGGGCCAGGCTCGGCGCTGGAAATTCGCACCCAAGGGGCAATGCGGCTACATCCCGGCTTGATTCGGCAACAGGTCAAGGTCAAGCTGGCCCCCACCAGCCAGTTGATCTGGATCCCTCACCCGACCATTCCGGGGGCAGGGGCAGACTTTCGCCAGCAGGTGCAAATTGAGCTGGATCCCACAGCCCGCCTGGCCTATGCCGAGATCTGGACTGCCGGACGGCTGGCCATGGACGAACGCTGGCAGTTTGAACATCTTGCCAACTGCTTGCAAGTTTGGGTCACTGCTGGGATCCCATCCTCCCCCGAGGGGAGAAAACTCTGGCTGCAGGAACACATAGACCTGCACTTTCCCCATCGGCAGGTCTCCGCCGCGTCAGTGCTGGGATCCCATCTCTGTTGGGGATCCCTGTACTTGCTGGGGGATTGGCCGGAACCCACTTGGCTGACCGTTCACATCAGCGGAACGGAGTCCCCATACTGGCTGGTCAAGTCTCCGGATCCCATCTGTAAGGGTTGGATTCTGCGCCAGGTGGGGCCACAGGCAGAGGCCATTTGGCGGCATTTTGGCCAGGTTGCACTACAGCTTGCTCAAGCCAAGGGTGGCTCACCCCAGGGGTGGTAGACTAAGGCTGACTCAAACCAACTGGTTGACCCAAGGCCGGGACGGAGTCCTTTGAACGCTGCTCAACGGATTCTCAGACGCTCTGTCCTCAGGGGGCGAAGTCGCTGGCTGCTCCTCTACGAGAAGGGGATGGCCCTGCTGGCCCTGAGCAACCTGTGCTTGGTGCTCTTCGACATGAGCTATGTGCCTGGGCGAGATTTTTGGCTCCAGGGTCGGGTGCAAATTTTTGGCGCCTTTGGTCCTCCCATTCCGCTGCCGATTCTCTCCGAAGAAACCAGCCGTTCCCCGGTGACCGACCTATACGATCCCATCAAAGGTATCGAGCCCAACCCCGAAACCCAGCGCTACTTGGCCTTGGTGGATGAGCTGCGCCAGGTTACCCTGCGGTTTGGCGTGGAGTCGGAAGCGGCAGCACCAATCCTGGCCCGCTTGCGGGAGCTCAGCGACGAGATGATTGAGACCAATCCCTTTCAGGGCGCCAACAAAACTGGCCAGTTTGTGCGTATCCTCAATTTGATGCGGGAGCACATCCCAGAAGCCGACTCTGCCAGAGCCGCCTTTGCCCGCTTTTGGACTGCTGAGTACTTGGCCGGCGCCGATCCCGCAGATGGAATTGAATTTTTCCAGACCCGGCTGCGCCCCCTCTTTGAGACCAACTATTTCCGCCCCATTGGCGAGAGCGGTAACCCCGTTGACTTTTTCCCGGTGCTGGATTTTCCCTTCGTGCTTCTGTTTGGGCTGGAATTTTTGCTGCGCACGGTGGCCATCAGCCGCCGCTACACCGGCGTCAATTGGCTGGATGCCATGCTCTGGCGTTGGTACGATGTGCTGTTGCTGCTGCCCTTTTGGCGCTGGCTGCGGGTGATCCCCGTCACCATCCGGCTGGGACAAGCACAGTTGCTGGATCTGGAGCGGGTACGCGCCCAGGTGAGCCAGGGCTTTGTTACCAACTTCGCCGAGGATCTGACGGAAGTCATTGTCGTGCGGGTGATCAACCAAATCCAGGTATCCATTCAGCGGGGATCCCTGCCCCTGCTGCCGGCAGCGCGTACCCAGCGCGACTACATTGATATCAACAACACCAACGAGCTGGAGGCGATTGCCAACCTGGTTTTTCGCATTGTTCTCTACCGCGTTTTGCCCCAGGTGCAACCGGAATTGCAACAACTGCTCCGCTACAACCTGGATGGCCTGCTCAAGCAGTTGCCTGCCATGCAAACTCTAGAACAGCTTCCCGGCCTGGGATCCCTGCCTGGCCAACTGACGGAGCGCCTGGCCAACGAGCTGACCACCACCACCTACAAAACCCTGACGGGCAGTTTCGAGGATCCCGTCGGCTCCAAGCTGGCAGCGCAACTGATGCAGCGGTTTGGTGAAGTCTTGGCACGAGAACTCACCCAGGAGCACGCTTTGGAGGAAATTCGCTCTCTCCTGCAAGACTTGCTGGAAGAGATCAAAATTAACTACGTCGAGCGGCTATCCCACGAGGATCTGGAGGAGGTGATGGAGCAAACCCGCCAGCTTCGGCAAAAGGCCCAGCAACTGGAGAAAGACCGCCGCAACTAGGGTTGGGAGGATTGGTTGACGAGGTTTCGCCAGTTCAGTAGGATAATGGTTCCAAGTCGGGCGAGTGGCGAAACTGGTAGACGCACCGCACTCAAAATGCGGCGGGAAACCGTGTCGGTTCGAATCCGACCTTGCCCATGATTTTTAGTCTGCTGTGACGAGCTGTAAGGCTCGCTGCTTTCTGGGTTTGGTAGGTTGATCCGTCTTGCCTCTTCTCACAGGGGTTTGGTGATAGAACCAGCCAAGCCCTTCTGGAGCAGGGTGCCAGCGGGACGGAGTCCTTAG
>NZ_JANSHQ010000041.1:0-7349 GCF_047461715.1 Synechococcus sp. R8-2
CCAGGGGCAACACCAGCCCCACCGGCCCTTTGGCCAACACTGCCAAGCCCAGGGCCAGCGCCCCCACCGCTCTCCACCTGCGTCCAGAGTACCCGGCCCGCCAGGCCTCCTCGGCGGCCCAAAGGGATCCCAGCCCCACACCCATGCCCAGGTTGAGTAGCGGGTCGATGAGGCCGGTTTTGTAAAAAAACAAGGGCAGGTAGCCTGTCAGCAGCAAGATCCCCCATAGGCAGCCGAACCCCATCCCGCCCAGACAGGATCCCCACCCCACCAATAGCGCCACTGTGATCCCGCCCACCCAGGCATTGGGCAAGCGCGCTGCCCCTTCGTTCATCCCTAAAACAGCCATGGACAGGGCCTGCAGCCAAAAAAAGAGAGGGGGCTTCTCGAAAAAAGGCTCCCCGTTGATCGCCAACGAGAAAGGATCCCCGCTGACCAGCATCTGCCGCGCCAAGCTGGCGTAGATCAGCTCATCCCAGTCGAACAGGTAGGGGATCCCCTGACCTACCCACAGCCACAGGCCGGCCAAAAGCCCCATCCCCAGGGATCCCTTGAGGCGGCCCAGAAAGCTAGGCATGGAAAGCTTCTGAAGACACCACCCGGCCCACATTTTGAGGCGACCGCATCAGCCGCAGCAACTGGGCTGCCAGAGCGGATCCCTCTGTCTCTACCGGAATCTCCACCCCACACCAACGGCTGGAGCTACCCTGCAGGGCAGCTATCCACTCCGGGGCAAGGGATCCCCGCGCCACCCCGATCAATTGCGGCAGAGGCTCCCGACGATACAGCCCAATCCAGCGCAAGCCCAGTTGAAAAGGCCCCGGTCGGAAACGGGGGTTCAAGCGGCCATCCGCCTCAAACTTGCTCAACATCACCTGCAGAGAGCAGATCTGGCGAGTATTGAGCGCAGGAGCCGAAGGCACAAGGCGGGCGCGGAACGTGGCAACCATCTCCGCAAAGGGGATCTGAACGGTCTGCTCTTCTCCCGGCGCAGTGTCGAACGCATAGCCGTAGGCGGGGCTGTCCCAGCCGCCTTGATCCCGCAGTAAGACCTTATACCGCTGCCCATCCCCTCGCAAGCGCAGCTCCAGACCGGCAAACCCCGACAAGTCCAGCGGCGGCTGCCAATTGCGGGTGCGCGTGGAAACAAACCCCCCAAAGTTGGCCGTGGAAACCTGGCCTGCGAACAGCAGCTCCTCCTTTCCCCAGAGCAGTTGGCTTTGGCTCGCCCCGCCCATCACCACATCGTCCAAAATGCCCCAAAACCGATGCAAATCCGGGTTGGGCCGGCGAAAGTCGAACAGCATCCGCTCCGTTTGCCCACTGCTGCGCAATTGCTCCAGATAAGCCTTGGCCGTTGGTGGATCCCCCAAACCTAGGATCACGGTTGCTGTCGCCCAATCTGGTGTCTGGCTCACCTCCACGCCCTGCTGCCGCAGGGCCTCCGCCAACCCGTCAGGCAAACCTTCCCCCACCACCCCTATCTGGATAGCGACCGGCTCGGAAAGAGAAGGTGGCACAAAATCATCCTCCACGGCCTGGAACCCATTCTGAACCCAACGCCACACCTCAGCCCAAGGCAGGGCCTCATAGTAGGTGAGCGTGTTCCAGAACCGCCCCAGATCCCAAGGCATGAGTCTACCTCATCTCTTCAGAGGTCTATCCCGGATCCCTAGCTTAGGGCAGCGCCGAAGAACTCCACCGCTTCTGCCAACACGTCTAAAAAGCGATCCACCTCCGCCAACGTGTTGTACAGGTAAACACTGGCTCGGGCAGTGGATTGTACTCCCAAATAGCGATGGAGGGGTTGAGTGCAGTGGTGCCCCGCTCGAACGGCAATGCCTTGCTCATCCAGCAAAGTAGACAGGTCGTGAGGATGGACGGCCTCCACCGAAAAGCTGACCAGCCCTGCCCGTCGCGCCGGATCCTTGGGGCCATAAACCCTAATACCCGCTATGCGCTGGATCCCGTCCAACAGGTGGGCAATCAACCTTTGTTCATGGGCATGAACCCGCTCCAGACCGATCTGGCTCAAGTAATCTACGGCTGCCCCCAGCCCCACCGCCTGGGCAATCGCCGGCGTACCGGCTTCAAATTTGTGGGGGATATCCGCATAGGTGGCGTGATCCCAGTACACATCGGCGATCATCTCTCCCCCGCCCAAAAAGGGAGGCATCGCTCGCAGCAGCTCCCGCCTGCCGTAGAGGACGCCGATCCCCGTTGGGCCACACATCTTGTGCCCCGAAAAGGCCAGCCAATCGCAATCCAGCGCCTGGACATCCACAGGCATGTGGGGCACACTCTGGCAAGCATCCAGCAGAACCTTGGCTCCGTAACGATGGGCCAGTTCAGTAATCTCCTGAACGGGGTTGATGGATCCCAGCATGTTGGAGACCTGGGTTACCGCCACCAAGCGGGTGCGGTCGCTGAGCAAAGATTGGTAGTGCTCCAGATCCAACTCTCCCTCTGGCGTGATCTGGATGAACTTGAGGTGGGCTCCCGTCTTCTGGGCCACCCATTGCCACGGGATTAGGTTGCTGTGGTGCTCCATCACCGAGAGGACGATCTCATCCCCCCGCTCCAGATGGCTCAAGCCCCAACTGTAGGCCACCAGATTGATGGCTTCGCTGGCATTGCGGGTGTAGATGATCTCCTGAGGAGAAGGCGCGTTCACAAACCGAGCGATCTTTTCCCGCGCCCCCTCATAGGCATCTGTGGCTTCGTTGCTCAGCGTATGGACCCCACGATGCACGTTGGCGTTGCAGTGTCGATAGTAATGATCCATCGCCTGCATAACCGCCAGTGGCTTTTGAGAAGTGGCGGCATTGTCAAAGTAGATTAGCGGGTGGCCGTTGACCTGGCGCTGCAAAATCGGAAAATCTGACCGCACCTGGGCAGCCAGATCGAAAGAATGGTCAAGCTTGAGAGAAGAAAGGGGGGATACCGCCATGGTCTGCGCAAAAAGCCTGCTTCCCTCAGTATGACATCGCTTCCGGCCAGCCTTCGGCAAACCCATCCGCCCAATCCCTTCCAGCATCCAGGGATCCCTTCCTCCCTGACCTGAAAGCGAAGCTTGTCACAAAATGTAACTTTGTGTTAAGTTTGGTTACAGCAACCAATACGAGGTATTAGCAATGCAATCGTCTCCCAGAATCCCTTCTCGTCTGGACTCCGCTTCTGTTGCCCAGTACTACGACACCACCAACGACTGGATCCCAGGCTGGACAGAGCAAGCGGAGCGTTGGAATGGACGCTTGGCCATGTTGGGCTTGGTGATCAGCATTGCTACAGAAGCGGTGCTGGGCCACAGTGTTTTTGCCAGCACTCTCGCCCAGTGGCTAGGTCTGCAATAACCTGCAATAATTTGTCGAAGAACTTTTCGGTAGAGCCACATTGGACATCTCACAGACTTTCTCTTCGGCTTTGAGATGTTACAGCTCTACCCTTTTTGGGAGCTTTTTCACCCTTCATCCCTCTCGACAGTCCGATGATGCTTGACAATCCCTTCCTCCCCTACATTGCCGTCATGGTGGCCGGGCTGGTGGCTGCTGTTGTGATTGGCTCGATGGCTTTCTTCAACTCCAAGCGCCCTGCTGGCTGGGAAGGCGCCGGTCGCCCGCGGTACGTGCCGCAGTACGGTCAAGACGGCGATACCCCGCCGGAGTGGGAGATTGGCTGGACGGAGAAGGCCGAGCGATGGAACGGACGGCTGGCCATGTTGGGGTTTGCCATAAGTGTTGTGGTAGAGGCCATTGTGGGCCACAGTGTGTTTGCCTCTGCACTGGGGATCCACTGATCCAAGTTGAAAGCTGTCCGGCGCCCAGTCGTCTCGAGGAAATAAAGGCGGAAGCTATGGAAGCCTGCTTTTTCCTCATGCGTGCTCTTTGTCTTTGCCGTGCAGTACTACCTTGCTTATCTCCTGGAAAGGCTGTACCCAAAGATCGGTGCCTCCTCCATTCGGTTGGTGTCTAGCCATCTGTTGCCTGTCTAATATGATTCTCAAAGGTGAGACGTGCTGGAAGCTCAGAAAGGTTCATAGGGATACCCACAAGCTTGAGTGTCTTGAAAAATAGATGGAAGTTATCTACCTTGTCACAGCGGAAGTAACAATCAGAGCTCTTTGTTGACCTAGACCCTGAGATAAACTCCAGGCGGAATACGTAACCATCCTCACTATCAATGCACAGCTTAATCTCTTTGATAGCCTGGATCCTAAATAACAATCGCTCTGAAGAACCGAAATCCTTGACTCTAACGTACTCCCTACTTATGGCAACGCATCCAAATGAAACCTCTTGTCCACGCTCAATTGCTTCTCTCATGCCTTTCCAGCGCGTGGAGCAAATGTAGCTGGCTACATACCTCATCAAAGGCAAAGACGGGGAAGATATAGATACGACAGGATTTCCTTGGCAATTGATGTAGTAGCTGTAGTATGGGTAGCATTCTGATTTGACAAAACCGACACTCTTCTTACTGAAGTCCACGTTCACGGAGACAATTTCGTTATACCTATAGGCAAGTCTGTTCTGCTTTCCTAGGATGTCACGATAGATGTCATGATAAATGAAGCCATTGCTCAAAATAACAACCCTAGATTTATAGGGTTGATTTGAGTACCAATAGTACCAAAGAAGCATCGATAAACCACCCAACAATCCAGAAAAAGCCATAGCAATAGGAGGTATGCCACTGGCCAAAGTGCTAGGGATCCATGTCCCTAAGGCAGAAAGTATTGCCGATAGAACTGCGAAGATAGGAAGTCCAATAAGTAGCAATGTAGATAAAGATACCGACACAACACGCATCAGCAAAGTAAAAGGGCTCCATTTCTCGATTGGCGTTTCTTCTGTTGTTACGAGGTATCCCAGTGACTTATCCCGTACCAGCTTTGTCTCGGCCTCTAATAACATCACTTATCCCCCCTCACTTCTTGGATAAGCTCCATTGGCAATCTATGCCAAAGTAGTGTTTAGAGACAAACTCATAATCTATTCTGTTTCACCACTGGATAATCTTTTTCTGAACGGCTGTCATACACATGGCAACGCGAGCATTGATCTCATCCTCAGAGCCGAAAATATCCAACTTTTCTTTGAGCCTCTGGATACAGTTTTGTACGGTCTTCTTGCTGGTGTGAATGCGATCTGCGATGGCCTGATCGGTGAGGGCTTCTTTGCAGAGCAAGTTCAAGACCTCAATTTCTCGTTCCGTCAGCTTCGTAAGACCGCGCAACTCCCGCGGCATGCGCAATTCTCCATTGAGGGCACTTTTGGCCCCCTCCAAAAACACGGTGCGCCGTTCCATTTTGTTGACCGCGGCAAACCCACCCTGGTGTTTGCTGATCAGGCCCACCAATGGAGTGAGCAGCAGCGGCTCGCTGGAATAGGCCATCACATTCAAGGTGGGGTAGTTCTCAAAGATATGGCGCAGGAACTCTAGGCCAGGCTCGGCAGACTGCTCTCCGCTGGTTTGACCATAGAGCAGATCGGCTACAACCAAGTCTGGTTGTTCCCGCTGCAGGCGCAGGATGGCGTCCATGGGATTGGTGACCGTAATACATTGAGCATCTGCTGCAATGCGTTGCAGCCACTCACAGTTGTTTTGAGCCACCTCTGGATGATCTTCGACGATCAAAAACTTGAGCGGGGCAGTGGGGCTTTCAACCTCGGACATCAATCCACTCCTCTAGTCCAGCCTTGCAGTTTATCCTCTGCCGGGCGGGCTTGACTGAAAACTGAAATAGGTTCACCAGCAAAGCTCCCAGCAGGTTACCCTAGTGTAGCCTCAGGTAGGGGCTTAGAGGTGAGCCTGGGGGGGTGGGAAAGGACAGGTTAGGCTAGAGGGTGACGTCAACCGGATCTGAACTGTGGTACCCCTGCAAGATCGCAACCCAACCACCCGCACAGCCTATGTCACTTATGCCTTGGTGATCGTTAACATCTTAATTTTTCTGTACCAGCTAACCCTGTCGCCACAAGAGCTGGCAGCTTTTTTCCGAGAGTGGGCAGTGGTACCGATAGAGTTGACGGCCAGTTTTCGAGGGGAGCTCACCTCTTCGTCGCGTCCAGAATGGGTAACCCTATTCACCTCACAATTTCTGCATGGGGGCTTTCTCCACATTGGCGGGAACATGCTTTTTTTGTGGGTTTTCGGCAACAACGTTGAGGATCGCTTGGGCCATGTGCGCTACCTCATCTTTTACCTGGCTTGCGGAGCTTTGGCTGCGCTAACGCAGTGGTTTTTCGATATGGGATCCCCCATTCCTTCACTGGGGGCAAGCGGCGCTATTGCCGGCGTATTGGGAGCGTATATTTTGCGCTTTCCACGGGCCGAGATCCTAACCTTGGTGCCCTTGGGTATTTTCATCACAACCCTCTACGTTCCGGCTTGGGTGTTCCTGGGCTTTTGGTTCATCCAGCAAGCTTTCTACGGCATTGCCAGCCTACAGACGCCTACCAATATCGGTATGCAGGGTGGGGGAATTGCTTACTGGGCCCATGCGGGCGGTTTTGTGTTTGGGGCCATTTTGGGGCCGCTGATGGGGTTGTTTTCCGGCAAAAGCCCTTATGACCGCCAAATGACTTGGCAACAACGTGACAGGGATCTGTTTTGATTTGATCAGCTTTGATACTTTCTCAGTCTATTGTTAATCGGATAGCAGCGTGATGGGAGAAAGCCATGGTCAGTCTATCTGCCAAGCCTCTAACTCTGGAAGACTTTCTACAACAGCCGGAAACTCAGCCCGCCAGCGAGTTCATCAAAGGAGAAATTATCCAGAAGCCCATACCACAGGGAAAACATAGCCGTCTCCAACTAAAACTGGGTAGCTTCATTAACGAGATGTTGGAGCCTTCTCAACTGGGAATGGCATTTCCAGAGCTGCGCTGCACCTTCGCCGGATACGCGATTGTGCCCGATATTTCTGTGATCCCCTGGGATCGGATCCCTGTGGATGAAGATGGCACCATTCAAAATCTCATCCCCTTTTGCCCGGATTGGATGATCGAGATTCTCTCTCCCGATCAAAATCCAATGAAGCTGGTCAAAAAAATCTTGATCGGCCTGGATCACGGCTGCCAAATGGGGTGGGTGGTGGATCCCGAAGAAAGGGTTGTTTTCGCCTACCCTGCCGGGCAGCAGCCGACGGTGCATGAGGATCCCCAAGAGGTGATCCCCACTCCTGCGTTTGCCCAAGGGATCCAACTGACAATCGCAACTTTGTTCGGCTGGATGCAAGTTCAAGCTGGCGAGAGCCACAAGTCCAATGCGGGATAGAAGAAGAGTGGATCTCCTTCCATCCCTCAATTCTCAATTCAAATTCAACATTCAGCTAGAAATCGCAGGAG
>NZ_JANSHQ010000042.1:0-15564 GCF_047461715.1 Synechococcus sp. R8-2
ATCCAACGGGCCATCGAGATTTGGCAAGCTCGGTCAGCCGCTGCCATTCGCGAGCGGGGACGCTTTACGGTGGTCTTGGCCGGGGGAAGCACCCCCAAGAAGCTGTATGCTGCCCTGGCCCAAACCCCAGGGATCCCTTGGCAACAAACCTGGCTGTTCTGGGGGGATGAGCGCTATGTTCCCCCGGATCACCCTGAGAGCAACTACCGTATGGTGCGGGAAACCTTGCTGGAGCAGATCGGGATCCCGGCGGCTCAAGTTTTCCCTATGCCCACCCAAGCGGGGGATCCCCTTCGCGATGCTGCCGAATACGAGGCGACCCTGCGGCAGATTTTCGGTACAGAGTGCCCTTCTCTCGACCTGGTATGGCTGGGAGTGGGGGAAGATGGCCACACAGCTTCTCTATTTCCCGACACCGCCGCTCTGCAGGTGCAGCACCGCTGGGTGACAGTGGGGCAAAAAGGGCAGGAGCCGCGTCTAACCTTGACCTATCCTGTTCTGAACCAAGCAGCCCAGGTGGTGTTCCTGGTAACCGGAGCGAACAAAGCCCCCATCGTGAAAGAGGCGCTGACCACCGCAGCTCATCTACCCTGCCAGCGCGTAAACCCCAGAGGACGGCTGCTGTGGTTGCTGGATGCGGCGGCAGCGGCTCAACTGCCCCTGCCCTGTGTCCCGCTGCTCAGCTAAACAACGGGCGGGCTAACTGCCGATGGGATAGGATCCCCAGGCCCACCGCCCCCAAAATCATCCCAGCCCATTCCAGTGGCCACAGGTTTGATAGCCCCAGCGGCCAACGCACCAGGTTTCATGGGTCGAGAACCGGCGGGGCAGGGATCCCTCAGGGGGTACCGGGCAAATTCTTCAGTACTGGAATCACCAGCTCTTGGACGGGCAGCGCTACGGGCTGGGCGGAGTCACTGCTCAGGGAGCTGGATGGCGCAGAAGGAGAAGAGCTGGGGATCTCGCCCATGGGCCGCAGTTGCCAGCGGATGATCTGCTCGCCGCGGTAAAAGGTAACCAACAACTGATCCCCTTGCGATTGAATTTGCCAAGTGCCATCGCCGCTGGTTACCGAAATATGGCCGCCGGAAAAGGGTGCATCCAAAGCCGGCCCCGATTGGCTCCAGATACGCCCGCCACCCGTTTCCAAGATCAATTGCACCGTCGCCCCCTGCCCCTGGCCGCTCAAAATTTGGCCGGTTCCGCTCCAAACTCGGGTTTCCGTCTGAGCCACGGCGGGTTGCCCAAGCTGCAGAACCATGAGCAACAGCCCTGCCCAGCTCCAGTGATTTCGCAGCCTCCCTCTCCCATCAGGGAAGAAGGAAGAAGAGCGAGAGAAACAAGCCATTGCACTCACGTTGATACCACGCGCCGCGATAGGACTGAAACAGACGAAGAAGAAGGCGAAAAGGTGTCGCAGGAAGCAATCCCTTACACAGTTTTTTTCACAGCTCGCTGAAAGCCTTTGGGATCCCTCTGCGCTCTCTTGGCTCTGGGTTAAGCCTGCTGCCGGAATCCTCCCTCGGCTTGATCCCAATCTAGCAATCTCCATACCCCCAGCCAGGATGTAACCTGAGGCTCTAGCTGCGGGGATCCCCAGCAACTGTTTCGTCAATGCGCAGAGTCAAGACCCAGAGTGCCTCCGCCGCAATCGTAAGCCTCACTACTTGAGAGAAAGGAAACGCTCCAGAGCTGCCACCATTGCCGGTGGCCAACGGCGGACGGTTTTCACCCATTCCAGGTCGGCGTAGCGGGGATCCAGCCCTTGCACAGCCACCCAATGACTTTCGGCCTCTCCTTGCCGACCCTGCGCCCAAAGGATGGCACTGAGAGCAGCCCGCATATCTGGAAACTTCGGGTACTTGCGCACCAGAGCCCGCATCAAGCGCAGAGCAGCTTCTGTTTCACCCACCTGGTAGAGGCTCAGAGCATAGTTGGCCTGAGCGAAGGCGTAGTCGGGAGCCAATTCTGTGGCGCGGCGGTAGTCAGCCAAGGCCTGTTGCCATTGGCCCAGCCCTGCTTCCGCATTGCCACGGTTGTTGTAGGCCGCCGCATCGTTGGGATCCAACTGCAACACTCGTTCGTAGTCTGCAATCGCCTCCTGCCACCGCCCCAACCCCTCCAAAGCAGCCCCTCGGTTGAGATAGGGATCCGGCGCCTCAGGGGCCAAACGAATGGCCTCAGCATAATCCTCCAGAGCTGCCTGCAGTTGGTGCAAGCTGACACGGGCGTTGCCCCGGTTGCTCCACAGGGCCGGGTTGTCCGGCTGGATCTGCAACAGTTGAGTCCACAGGGCTTCCGCCTGGGCAAAATCTCCCCTCTGAGTAGCCGCAAAGGCCTCCTCAAACAGTCGATCGATCTCGTGATCTACCCTGTTGCTCGCTGCCGTTGCCACCACACCCGATCCAGGCCAGACAGGGATCCCTAGCCAAAACAGCAGCCCCAGCAGCAGCGCAGGGAGTAGGTTGGGTACACTGACGGACTTCATGGCTGCAAAAACCACCTTGGATGGGGTGTCCCCACCTGAAGCCATCGCCGCAGGGGGTCTGATGGTTAGCGCGCCCTGGAGGACTCGAACCCCCGACATCCGGTTTTGGAGACCGACGTTCTACCAACTGAACTAAGGACGCATTGGCCAAAGGTTACACCCGCTTACCCAGTGTAGCAGGTACACCTAATTTTCAGAGGAGCTGTTCCTCAACTATCTGGGCTCTCTGCCTTAGCCTTGATGCGAGTGGCTTTGCCCACCCGATCCCGCAAATAGAACAGCTTGGCCCGACGCACTTTACCCCGCCGCAGCACCTGAATCGACTCGATGCGCGGGGAGTGAATGAGGAAAACCCGCTCCACACCGATCCCTTGGAAAACCTTGCGCACCGTAATGGTGCGGTTGATACCGGAGTGGCGCATGGCAATGACCGTGCCCTCAAAGGCTTGTACCCGCTCCTTGCCCCCCTCTTGAATGCGAACTCCCACCCGTACCTGATCCCCAACCCGAATCTCCGGCAGATCCGGCTTCATCTGGGCAGCTTCAATGGAGCGGATGATCTCCTCAGCGTTGATGCGAACGTTCATGGCCTTCCCGCGCTACCGGCAGTTAACCATGGTAACAATCGTCCCTGTTTTTTGTACAGAGCTGGCCGAATAGACCTCAAGAGGCGGGAAACCGTGTTTACGCTTCCCCCATTTTTCCAATAGGCTAGACAAAGATAAAGCTTTTGTTACAAACGGGAGACTTTTGTGATCCTGCACACCGATGAGCCCAAGACGGGATCCCTGTCTACTCCCAGGCCTGCAGATCAGCCTCTGCCCCAGAGCAAACCCCGCCCCAAGAGATTTCCCTTCGGTTGGATGCTCTTGGGCTTGCTGTTGGCCGGCCTAGGGGGCAGCGGTCTCCTGATCCAGCGTCAGCTGCAGCAGCAGAGGGCAGAACGGCTGGAAAGATTGACGGTACCGGTTCAAGTGGTGGATCTGACCCAACGCCTGCGGGTGAGCGGCCAGGTGCAGCCGCTCCGCCAGGTGAATGTCAGCCCTCGCGAGTCGGGTCGCCTGGCGGAACTGTTGGTGGATCAGGGAGATGAAGTGGTGGCAGGGCAGTTATTGGCCCGGATGGACTACGGCGATCTCGCCAGTGGCATTCGCCAAGCCCAAGCCCGCATTCAAGAGCTGCAAGCCCGTCTGGCGGAGCAACAGGCCGGAGAGCGCCCCCAGGTGATCGCGGCGGCCCAGGCCAGGGTGGATGCTGCCCGGTCGCAGGTGGACTTGGCTCAGAGGGAGTTAGAGCGCATCCAGGCCCTGGTGCAGGCGGGGGTGGTAGCCCGCAGCGAGCTGGATCAACGCTCGGCCCGCCTGGAACAAGCGCAAGCGGATTTGCGAGCTGCTCAACAGGAGTTGGAGCGATTGCAACTGGGGAGCCGCCCGGAAACCCTACAGCAAATTCAAGCCCAAATTGCCCAGGCACAAGCCGAGCTGGCCCAACGGCAATCCCGGTTGGCTGACACCGAAGTCCGCGCCCCCTTTTCCGGTGTGGTGGTGCAGCGCTTTGCCGAGGTGGGATCCTTTGTAGCTCCTACAACAGCAGCTTCCGATGCCACCGCAGCTTCTTCCAGCTCCATTTTGGCGCTGGCCCAGGGAATTGAGGTGCGGGCAGAAGTGCCAGAAGCCCAAATTGCCCAGGTGCGGGTGGGCCAGCCAGTGGAGATCCGCTCCCTGGCTTACCCCGACCGCGTAGTGCAGGGGCGGGTGAAGCGGATTGCACCCGCTACGGTGGTGGTGCGAGAGGTAACCGTCTTTCGGGTCTTCGTTGAACCGGAGCCTGGGGCCGACTTTTTGCGCACCGGCATGACTGTTTCGGTGGATTTCATTGGGGATCCCCAGCCTCAGGCTCTGACGGTGCCCTCAGTGGCTATCCTCCGGGAGGAAAGCCAGGAAGGCGTGCTCCTGCTGGATCCCCAAAGCCGGCAACCTGTCTATCGCCGCGTGGAAACGGGCATCACTCAGGGTGGAGTTACCCAAATCCTCTCTGGTCTGCAGGCAGGGGATCGGGTCTTTACTGCCCTGCCTCCTGGGGTGAACCTAGAGACTTTGATTAAAAGAGCGGAGCAACAGCCATGAGCCTGGCAACGGCGGCCAAAATGGCCTGGCAAATGGTGCGACGACATCGCCTGCGCACCGGGCTGAGCATGCTCGGGATCCTCATCGGCAATGCGGCGGTGGTGGCCATTGCCGGATTTGGCTATGCTGCCCAAGAGATGGCAGTGGATCAATTTCGCTCTCTGGGCACCAACTTGCTGATCGTCTTTTCGGCCAACTTGGGCCTAGCTGATGCCGGCAACATCCGCCCCCTCACCTTGGAGGATGTACGGGCTATTGCGGCGGAAGTGCCTGCCGTGTCAGCAGCTGTCCCCAGCCTGGGCACCAATGTGCGCGCTGTGCGAGGTGGAGTGGATCGCCGCTATGAGGCCACCGGCACTTGGCCGGAGTACTTGTCGGTCTTGAACCTGGAGATCGAGGCAGGCCGCTTCCTCTTGCCCTCGGATATCGAGGAACAGCGCCCGGTGGTGGTGCTGGGCAGCGATGCCGCCAGCCAGTTGTTCGGCCTGGATCCCGCCGCTGCTATTGGGGAGACCGTCCTACTGAACAATTTGCCTTTCGAGGTGATCGGCACTTTGCGCTCGAAGCCGACGGTGTTTGGCAACAGCGATGCCGGAGTGTTTCTGCCGGTGGATGTGGTGGCCAATCGGTTGGTCGGGCGGCGTTCCCCCTACGGCACAGAGCTGACGGCGATTTTCGTCTCGGCCCGCTCTGAAGCCGATCTGCCTGCTGCCGAGTTCCAAATCCGCAACCTGCTGCGCCAGCGGCACCAATTGGTGGGAGAAGATGACTTCATCATCCGCAACCAAAAGGTGCTCCTGGATGGGTCGGCCAGGATTTTGAGCCTGCTGCGGGTGCTGCTGACGGGCACGGCGGCCCTCTCCCTGCTGGTGGGAGGGGTGGGGATCATGAATGTGATGCTTATCTCGGTTGCGGAACGCACCCATGAAATCGGGCTGCGCAAGGCGATTGGGGCGGATAGCCGGCAGATTTTGCAGCAGTTTGCCGCCGAAGCGATTTTCATTGCCGTGACCGGGGGGGTGCTCGGGATCCTCCTCAGCAGCGGCCTGCTGGTGGCGGTGCAGGTATTCACCCCCTTGGCCACCCAAGTCGATGCGGTGGCAGTGGGAGTGGCGTTCTCCCTTTCCACTGGGATTGGGCTGGTCTTCGGCATTTTCCCGGCCCGCAAAGCGGCGCAACTGGATCCCATTGAGGCCCTGCGGGCCTAGAGATCGTATCCAAACAGGCGGGGATCCGCCGGCTGCCAATTGAGATCCGCCAAGCCGTACTCCGCCCAGCGGCGATCCACCAGGCGGGCTACTTCTGGATCCGGAGTGAGGGGATCCCGCCAGGGAGCATCGGTTTCTGGGGGAATTTTGGTGGTGGCATCAATGCCCATCTTGCCCCCCAGACCCCGTTTTTCGGTGGCAAAGTCCAAGGTGTCAAAGGGGTTGTCCGCCAGAATAAACACATCCCGCTGCGGATCCACCCGCGAACACAGACACCAGAGCACCTGCCGTGGATCCCGCACATTGATATCCTTGTCCACCACGATCACAAACTTGGTGTAGCTAAATTGGGGCAGGGCGCTCCAAAAAGCCAAAGCCGCCCGCCGCGCCTGGCCAGGGTAGGCCTTGTCGATGGAGAGGATGGCTGCTTTGTAGCCCAGCGCCTCCATCGGCAAAAAGAAATCTACAATCTCCGGCACCTGCTGCCTGAGGATGGGGGTGTAGATGCGGTTCAGGGCCAGCGCCATCATGTCGTTTTCTTTGGGGGGCTTGCCGCTGAAGGTGGTGAGATAGATGGGATCCCGGCGGTGGGTCAAGCAGTGGAAGCGAATCAGAGGGGCCTGCTCGTTGCGGGGGCCATAGTAGCCGATGTGATCCCCGGCAGGCCCGTCGGGGGCCACTTCCCCAGGGGTGATGCTGCCTTCCAGAACGATCTCAGCATGGGCCGGCACCTGCAGATCCACCGTTTTGCACTGGGCCAGGTGCAACCCTTCTCCGGCGTAGAGACCGGCAAACAGCCACTCGGACAGATCCACCGGCAGAGGTGTGGCCGCCGCCAGAATCACCACCGGATCCACCCCCACCGCCACTGCCACCTCCAACTTTTGGCCCAGGGCCGCCGCTTTGCGCAGATGCCGAGTCGCCCCCCGCACCGACAGCCATTGCACCGTCATGGTGGTGCGGCTTTGCAACTGCAGGCGGTACACCCCCACGTTGGGGATCCCGTTTTCCGGGTCTTTGGTGACCATCAGGCCCAAGGTCAGCACCCGTCCGGCATCGCCGGGGTAGACCCGCAACAGGGGCAATTGGGTGAGATCCACTTCCTCTCCCCGCAGCACCACCTGCTGACAGGGAGGGATCAGATCCCGGCTGGGTCTCGCTTTGAAGACGCTAAGCAGCGCCTGTCCCAACTCCACCGCCTGGGCAAAGCTCCGCGGTGGCCGCGGCTGGTAAAGCAGGGCCAGCTTTTTCCCCAGTTCCTCCAGATCCTGAGGCTGCTCCATTCCCAAAGCCCAGCAAATGCGCTCCACCGTGCCCAGGGTGTTGATGAGCAGCGGCATTGAGGATCCCTTCACCCGCTCAAACAGCAGCGCCGGCCCCCCGCAGGCCAAGAGGCGATCGGCAATCTCGGCAATTTCCAGGTCGGGATCCACTTCTGCCGAAATGCGGCGGAGCTGACCACGGGATTCCAGCAGAGCAATAAAACGGCGTAGATCTCTGGGCATGAAAGGGAACCTAAGGGCTTACTTGTCGCGATTGAGGGCTAACCCGCTCATGAAGGGCTTCTGCAGCGCAATAAACACCAGCAGCGGCGGGATACTGGCGATGATCGCTCCCAGCATCATGGGGCCATAGGAGGCCGAGCTATCCAGATTGAGCAGGGATTGCAGCCCCACCTGCACCACTTGTCGCTCTCGGCCTTGCACGATCAAGCGGGGCCACAGGTACATATTCCAAGCGTAAACGAAGTGAATCACCGCCTGCGCCCCGATGGCGTTCCAGCTCAAGGGGATCAGCACCTGGGTGAGAAATTGCAGCGGGTTGGCCCCGTCCAGTTGGGCCGCCTCCGCCAGCTCGCGGGGAATGTTGGAAAAATGCTGGCGGAACAAAAACGTGGCCGTGGCGCTGGCCAGAAAGGGCACGATTAAAGCGTAGTAGGTGGATCCCCAGCCCAAGTTGGTGACCAACCGCAGCAGGGCAATGATCAAGATTTCTGTGGGCATCATCAGCGTGATCAGCACAAAGCCAAAGGCCAGCCCTTTGCCGGGAAAGCGGAAGTACACAAAGGCCAGCCCGGCTAGCAGCGACAAAACCGTCTTGCCCACGGTGATCGCCACCGCCACGATGGTGCTGTTGACCATGTAGTGGCCCAAGTGCCGCGCCACCATCACCTGATGCCAGTTGAAGGCAAAAGAGGAGCCAAAGGTCAATTGATAGCGGAACACCTCGGCATTGTTCTGGGTGCTCACGATCAGGGCATACAACACCGGAAATCCCAGAACCAAGCAGGCCAGCACCAGGCCCAAATGCACATACCAACGCTCCGGGATCCAGCGCCGCCAACGCCAGGGAGAAGGCTCCACCCGAGTTGAACTGGGCTGGGCTACTTGAGATCGGGGATCCTGCAACAATTGAGCCATAGCACCTCCAGACGGCGAACACCGATGAGCAGATGGAGTTTCTGGGTCGATCTTCGGCTTCTCTTGTGAGGATAATCTGCCAGAGTTAAGGGCAACCTAAGGAAGGCCGGTCGCCTTAGCGGTGCGGAGCACTTCTGGCCTGAACTTTCGAGTGCTTTCACCGGCGATGGGGAAACGGGTAGAGTAGAACAGCAGTATCTGGATAACCCAAGAGAGGATCCCATGACTCGAGGCTTTGGCCCCTTCGGCAAAATCCAAGAAGCGCTCAAGAAAGCCCAAGAGGTGCGCGATGGCGCCCAAAGGCTGCAAAAAGAGCTGGAAGAGATGGAGATCGTCGGCGAAGCCGGCAATGGGCTGGTGAAAGTGACGGTAAACGGCAACCAAGAACCCCTTAAGGTCTCTCTGGATCCCCAAGTGCTCCAGGAGTCGGTGGATGTGGTAGAAGACTTGCTCCTGACAGCAATGGTGAACGCCTACACCCAATCTGCTGAGACGATGCGCAAACGCATGGAAGAGCTGACCGGAAACATCAGTCTGCCGGGGTTGGGACTGGGTTGAGCCCCGCCTCCTTAACTCTCTATGTACACTCGCCCCTTGGCTCGCCTCATCGAAGAGCTGCAACGGCTGCCCGGCATTGGCTCCAAAACCGCTCAGCGCCTAGCTCTCCACTTGATCAACCGGCCTGCCGGCGAGATCGAGGCCCTGGCCAAAGCCCTGCTGGAAGCCAAGCAGACGGTTCGGCACTGTTCCATCTGCTTCAACTGGTCAGCGGAGGATCCCTGTGAGATTTGCCGTTCGCCACAGCGGGATCCCTTGCTGTGGTGCGTGGTGGCCGATGTCAAAGATTTGATTGCGATGGAACGCACCCGCGAGTTCAAGGGGCTCTACCACGTTTTGGGCGGCCTCATCTCCCCCATGAACGGGATCGGGGCCGACCAACTGCACATCCGCGAGCTGGTGGCCCGGGTGGCACGGGAAAAACCGCAGGAGCTGATCTTCGCCCTCAGCCCCAGTGTAGAGGGAGAGGTGACCATGCACGTGGTCAAGGATTACCTGAAGCCAGTTGCCCCCACCTTGCGCATGACCCGCCTGGCCTTCGGCCTGCCCATGGGATCCGAGCTGGAATACGCCGACGAGGTCACCCTGGCCCGTGCCCTGGAAGCCCGGCAGGAGTTGTGAGCCGCCCAGCCCATCAATCGCAGCCGGTTACCCCCTCCGCGCAGTAGGTGCTCCACCAGGGGTTGAAGTTGGCAGGATCCTCCGGCAGAGTGCTGATGTTCAGAAGTTCCTGGAAGCTGCTGTTGCGGCCTCCGTAGCGCAGGTGCATGTGCACCGGATCCCCGTGGGGTGCCCGCAGAATCACATAGGTGAAGGTCTCGCAACTGGCGTCTGCTCCAGGCTGCAACTGAAACAAATCCCAGATGGAACTTAAGGAGCGCTCAGGGTAG
Organism: Synechococcus sp. R8-2; assembly: GCF_047461715.1. Classification (NCBI taxonomy): domain Bacteria; kingdom Bacillati; phylum Cyanobacteriota; class Cyanophyceae; order Synechococcales; family Synechococcaceae; genus Synechococcus; species Synechococcus sp. R8-2. Next base: position 9,691 of record NZ_JANSHQ010000042.1, read on the forward strand.
TAGAAGGGATCCGGCGCAGCCCCCCGATAGGCGTAGCGACAATTTTCCGCCAGGGGCTTTTTCCCCTCCAGATCGGCGTAGAAGGAGAAGAACTCCATCTTCTCAAACTTCACCCGCTTTGGATTGCGCGGATCGTTGGCCGATTGTTCCAGGGACGTATCCAGAGTGAAAACACCATCAATTCCCAGGTAGGGCACTTTATAAGCATTGGGGGACACAATCTGCAGCTCTAAGGCTGCCGCAGCCGCTCCAAAACCCAAGAGACTCAAGCTGCCGATCAGCCAGGCTAGGGCCGTTGAAGAACCAATTTGGCGAGAGAGCATAAAACTTTGTTGTGCCTGTATTGTGCAGTAAACTGCAGAGCAGTTTAGGGGAAGCTTTGAGCTCGTACCATCCCACTGGGGGGCATCTGGCGAGAAATTCGCCGACTGCAGGTGCAGCTCTGAGGAACGGGATCCCATCTGGATCCCAACAAGGCAGTAAAATTGAGGTCAGGCTCACCGTAGAGGTGCCAGGTTTGCTGCCAGAGCCTGATATCTGGAAACTGATTTTGAAAGCGAGGAAAACCCCGTGGAGCTAGCTGAGATTGAGGAGTTGATGAACAAAGCTGTGCAAGCCACACAGCGCTCCTTTAATACGGTACGCACCGGGCGGGCCAATTCCAGCCTGCTGGATCGGATTCAGGTGGAGTACTACGGCGTGCCCACTCCCCTGAAGGCCCTGGCCAGCCTCACCACGCCAGACTCCAGCACTCTCTTGATCCAGCCTTTTGATCCCTCGACCCTGGCGGCCATTGAGCGGGCCATTGTCGCCTCTGACCTAGGTCTAACCCCCAGCAACGACGGCAAGGTGGTGCGGCTCACCATTCCCCCCCTGACAGAAGAGCGGCGCAAAGAGCTGAGCAAACAGGTGGCCAAGCTGGCCGAAGAGGGGCGAGTCTCGATCCGCAACATCCGGCGGGATGGCATTGACTCGGTGCGCAAGCGAGAGAAAAATGGCGAGCTGTCTGAAGATGAGTCCAAAAGCTTGCAGGATGCCATCCAGAAGCTGACCGACCGCTATATCAAAAAGATCGATGAGCTGCTGGCAGAAAAAGAAAAGGAGCTGACGACGCTGTAAAAGCTCCTTGTGGACATAACTCCCCACGCTACTGGCCTGCTTCTGCATAGCCGTAGGACGGGGTTAAAGACCCCATTTTTTGATCAAAACTCGACACTCATCCCGAAACTTCAAGGTTTCCACTTGCCCCTCGAAGTCGGGCAGCCGTTCGTTTCTCCTCGTCCAATTCCAACAAGAGGGATCCTGGCTTGGGCCAGGATGGAAGAGCGGAATACGACAAACCTTGCCGCAATGGATCTGATCCTGTGCCATCAATCGGCGGATTTCGACACCCTGGGGGCGGCGGTGGGAGCGGCGCGCCTGTATCCGGGTGCCCGCATTGCCTTGACCGGGGGATCCCTGCCGGGGGTGCAGGAGTTTTTGGCCTTGTACCGAGATGAATTTCCCCTCATCGAGCTGCGCTCTGTGGATCCGGGACAGGTGCAGCGGTGGATTGTGGTGGACTGTCACGATCCGGATCGCTTGGGCAAAGCTGCCGCTTGGTTGAGCGTCCCCGGCGCGCAGATTGAGATTTTCGACCATCACCCCAGTCCACTGGATAACTTTTGGCCGCAGCAGCAGGTCAACAGCCATATCGAGGCCGTGGGGGCCACCTGTACCTTGCTGGTGGAGCGGCTGCAGGCTGCTGGGATCCCTCTCAGCCCTTTTGAGCGGCTGGCGCTGGCTTTGGGCATTCACATGGATACGGGATCCCTGACCTTCCCGGAGACCACCGCCCGCGATGCTGCTGCCCTGAGCTGGCTGTTGGATCAGGGGGTGAACCTGGTCTTGTTGCGGCGCTTTTTGGGGGATGGCCTCACCCCAGAGATGCGCGAGCTGCTCAGCCAGGGGTTGGCCCAGATGCAGGTGCAGCAGGTGGGAGAGTATCGCCTGGGAGAATGGCTGCTGGAGCTGCCGGAGTTTGTGCCCGGCTTGGCCGGCCTGGTGATGCGGCTGATGGATCTGACGGGAGTGGATGTGCTGCTCTTGGTGGCGCGGCAGGGGGAGCGGCTCAGCCTGATCGGGCGGGCGCGGCAGGAGTTTGCCCAGTTGGGCAGGGTGATGGCCCTCTACGGCGGCGGTGGACACGATTGTGCTGCAGCAGCCACGTTAAAAGCCAGCCCAGAGCAGCCTTTGCCCGACCCGGCCCAAGTCATGGCGGCCCTCAGGCAGGCTGTCCAAGAGCGGATCCCGCCCCCGGTGACGGCCAAAGATTTGATGTCGGCTCCGGTGCGCACCATCCGACCGGAGATCACCATCGACGAGGCCCAGCGGGTGCTGCTGCGCTACGGCCATTCCGGCCTGGTGGTGGTGGACGCTCAAGGTCGCCTGGTGGGGGTGATCTCGCGGCGGGATATCGATATCGCCCTGCATCACGGGTTTGGCCATGCCCCCGTCAAGGGCTACATGACCACCGACGTGAAAACCCTCTCCCCCGACACCCCCTTGGCGGAGATTCAGCGGTTGATGGTGCAGTGGGATATTGGCCGCCTGCCGGTTCTCCAGGATGGCCAGTTGGTGGGCATTGTAACTCGCACCGATGTGTTGCGGCACCTACACGAGTTGCCGGCCCTCTCACCGCAGTTGGCTTTGCCCACCCTTTCCTGCCCTTTGGATCTCACCTTCGCGGCCCTGTCGGAGCGGCATCGACAGTTGCTGGAGCAGGCCGCCCACATCGCCGATGAGAAGGGCCTGAGGTTGTATCTGGTGGGGGGAACGGTGCGGGATCTGCTGCTGCACCGGTGGGGACGGCAGCCCTCGCCCAACCTGGAGCGGCTGGATCTGGACTTGGTGGTGGATGGGCCCTACTCTTCGGCCCCGGATGGGATCGATCCCCCGGGCTGGGGCTTGATTTTGGGACAAGCGCTCAAACAACGCTTCCCGGAAGCGCGGCTGGAGATCCACGGCAAATTCCAAACGGCGGCCTTGATCTGGCCAGGAGGCTTTTGTGTGGATATCGCCAGCGCCCGCACGGAGTTTTATCCCTACCCGGCCTCTCCCCCCGAAGTGGCCATGGGATCCATTCAGCAAGACCTCTATCGGCGGGATTTTTCCATCAACGCCTTGGCCTTGCGCCTCAACGGCCCCCAGCGAGGACAGGTGCTGGATTTTTTCGGCGGACAAGCGGATCTGCAACAGGGGATCATCCGGGCATTACACCCCAACAGCTTCATCGAGGATCCCACCCGCATTTATCGAGCGGTGCGCTTTGCGGTGCGCTTGGGCTTCGCCCTGGACTCGACCACAGAAAAATGGATCCGCGCTGCCGTGGCCAGTGGTCTGCACGATGCCGTCGGCGGGGATCGCCTCAAGCAGGAGCTGGCCTACATTCTCGGATCCCGCGATTGGCCCCAAGCCTTTGAGCGGCTGGCAGAATGGGGAGCTTTGCGCTGTATTCACCCCGACCTGGAGTGGGATCCCTCCCTGTGCCGGCGGTTGCAACGGGTGGGCCGCTGGGCCTATCACTTTCGCCGCCGCTATCCTGAGCTGGGATCCCAGGAGATCTGGCAACTGCGCCTAGAGGCTCTCCTCCTCACGCTGCCCCAAGCCCCCCAGGTGGCCAGCCAACTCCACCTTACCCAAGCAGGCATCGAACGCCTCAGCCATTCCTCCTATTACCAAACCCTGTTGGCCCAATTGGATCCCGGCACCCTCTCTCCGGCCCAGGTGGTGCAACTGCTGCAGGGGCTGCGGATCCCGGCGGTGATTTTGGTGGCCGGGATCGCCCCCAAGCCGGCCCGGCGGCTGATCTGGCGCTATTTGCAGGAGTGGTACTGGGTGAAGCCGCTGCTCAACGGCCACGATCTGCGTCGTCTGGGTTATAAGCCAGGTCGCCCCTTCCAAGCCATTTTGGAGCAACTGCGTTGCCTCACCCTGAACGGCGAACTCACCACCCCGGCAGAAGCCGAAGCTTGGCTGCAAGAACACTTCCCCCTGCCACAGGCTGGGCCAAAGTAGAAGGTCGAATCAGTCGAAATAGAAGAGAGTCACCAACTTGTGTTGCTCCTCGGCGTGCTTGCAGGCATCCAGCAGCGTGACGCTGTCGTGGAAGACAAAGCAGATCAACTGCTGGCACTTGCCGATGATCTCCAGGTTGCACAGGCGGCTGGCCTCCGCCAGGGGAAGATGGTCGTTTTCGGGATGTTCCACCAGATGCAGCACCTGCTCCAGGCTGGCCCGCGACTCTGCCGGCTGTCGCTCCAAACTCTGGGGCAAGATCACCGTCAAGGACTTCATGTCCGCCCGCATCGCCCCCCGAATGACGGCCAAGTTGGTGCCAATGGCCCCAGAGGTGAGGATCTGATTGCCGGTAAGGGCCAGGGCATAACTGAGGGTCTCGATCAAATACTGATGGGTGATGGGCACATGACGGCTGCCCAGGATGGCCACTCGCTTCGGCCCAACTTGCTGAATGGCGGCCAACTCCTGCAAAAACGTATCAACGCTGGTGGGGACATCAATAGACTGGGTCAACGGGATCCCTCGGCAGATTCTCTAGATCTGGGCTAGGCTATGCTATCTCAAATTTTCGCTTTGGGATCCGGCCAAGTTGAAGCTCTACGGCTTCAGCCCCAAACTTTTGGTGGAGTGCTCAGGCTGTCTGCAGCAAGCTGGGCTTGGCTGTGGGCGGAAGATCCCGCCTGAATGTGGATGGTGTAGCTCATGCTGCTGTGAACGCCCCTGCCCAGCCAATGGCCGTAAATGGGAGCGGCATCTCTGGGGTAAGCGCTGGCCGCCAAAGCCACATGACCGTCGGCCACGGCCAACCCCTGGGTGGGATCAAAGCCCCGCCAACCGGCCCCTGGCAAGTACACCTCCGCCCAAGCGTGCAAATGACGGCGCCCAGGCTCTGGGGGTTCTCCACCCCTGCTCTCCCCCGAAGGCTGCGAGGGGCTGACCTGGTAGCCACTGACAAAGCGCGCGGCCAAGCCTACCGTACGGCAGACCTCCATGAACACCAGGGCCAAATCGCGGCAGGCTCCGGTTTTGCGATGCCAGGTCAAGCCGGCAGGCCAGGGATCCCCCTTTTCCCGCAAGATGTGGCGGCATTCTGAATAGATGCGCTGGTTCAGCGCCGGCAGAAAAGCCGTCGTTTCCCCCTGCACGTGATCCCATAGCTCCCAGGCCAAGGCCTGGATGCCGGGATCCGCCTGAGCCGTCAGATAAGGCTGTAATTGGGCTGCCAGCGTGCTGGGATAGTCGATGGGGAGATGGGTGGCCCAATCGCAGAGCAGGTAGTCGAAGGGATTCTGCCGCAGGGTGAGCACCGTGGCCTGAGTTTGAATGCGCAAATGCTCGGTGGGATCCCCAAACCAGAGCCGAACCGCCGCGTTGCCCTCCAGGTCCACCAGCGCCGATTGGCCCACCGGCTGCGGATCCACCTGCAACTCAAAAGCCAGGAGAGTCTGGATCCCGTCGCAGCGCGGTCGCAATCGCACCGTGTGGGGCTCCAGTTGGACTGGACGACTGTAGCGATATTCGATGAGATGGCGGATCTGAATTTGCACAGGCCAAATGACGGGCAAGGAGTTTTATCACAGGCAAAGGAGCACCGAGATCAGGCAACCCAAACTGCTCCCAGATCAAAGCCAAGAAGCGGTTGCATCGTCTGCCCGAGATCTCTAGACTTCAGGGATCCCGAGTTTGAGATCTCCGAGAGCTTTGCCCTGCCTTCCCAATCATCGAAACCTCCAGCTTAGAGCGGATGTACTCCCCAGCCTGTACAGGAGCATAGCGAGGGGGATTTGCTGCATTCTGGCATGTGGGCAGGCATTC
>NZ_JANSHQ010000043.1:0-2074 GCF_047461715.1 Synechococcus sp. R8-2
GCTAACCCAGTCCATCCAACAGGAGCCGGGAAATGCGCAACTTTATCTGCAACGGGCGCAATACTTCTGGCGGGAGTCTCAAGAAGATCCTGCTGCTTTACCGCAGCCTGAGCATGCTTCTGCCATTGCTCGCTTGATGCGCTCTGCTCTGCGGGATCTGGATATTGCCATTGCTTTGGATCCCTACCTGGCTGAAGCCTATTTGCTCAAGGCCAAAATCCAACACGAGCGTTTGCAAGAACCTGAGCAGGCTCTGGCAACCTTGTCTCCTCTGGATCGGATTGCCTATCACAACCCGCAACTGCACTTGATCCGCTCTCGCATCTGGGCCGAACAAGGCCATCTGGAATCGGCGTTTGATGTGTCGCATCTGGCGATTGAGCTGGCCAAGCAAAATCAAGATGCTGCCGATCTTTTCGAGGCCTATGTCCATCGCGGCCTGATGTGGGCCAGCATCTGCGACTTCAATTTGGCCGTTCAAGATTTCAGCCAGGCTATCGAGGTGCAGCCCCAGCGGGCTGAAGGTTACTACCACCGCGGTATGGCGCGCGCTTACCAGGGAGAGGATAGGGCTGGTGCCGCTTCCGATTTGGGTAGCGCTTTGATGTTGTGGCGGGCTTCCGGCACGGGATCCCCGGGGCTGCTGGAATATGTAGAAGCGGTGCGGAGGGAACTGTTGCGGTAGCTCAGCTCTGGCGGGGTTTTTGCTGAGGATCTGAAGCGCTGGGTTTGGGGTCTTTGCCCAGGAGCATTTGGCAAGTTCGTCCAAGCCAGGCCAGGATGGTAGAGCCATCTGTTACCTAGGGGGGCTTGAACGCCCCCCTGAAGAGAACCCAGCCAAGTGATGAGCCGAAGACAATTGACCATCTCCGTATCCTCTGTAGCCCTGGTGGTGGCCACAGGGATGCTGTTGTTGCTGCTGTGGCAACTGCGCAGCTTGGTGCTGACGGTGATGATCGCGGTGGTGGTGGCGGCAGCGCTGGCTCCCCTGGTGGATCTGGCCGAGCGATTACGCATCCCCCGCTGGCTGGGGGTTGTGCTGGTGTATTTGAGCTTAATTGCCGGGATTGCCGGCTTGGCTCTGCTCATTGGCCCAACGGTGGCGACTCAGACCCAGCGGTTGCTAGCGAGGTTGCCCTTCTATCTGGAGCGACTACAACTGCTGGTGGACACCTGGATTGCTGATCTGGCGGGGGTGGATCCGGCGGCGCTGGACTACTTAAACCAGTTGCTCGATCCTCAGTCGTTGATGAGCTGGGCAGTTCGCTCGGGACAACGGGTGCTGGTGCAGTCTTTCGACTTCACCCGCGGTTTGCTGGGCGGTCTGCTGACCATGGTGCTGACCCTCTTCATTTCCGGCTACATGCTGGTGAGCGGCTCTGACTTGGTGCGGGGCTTGGTGGAGTTGTTTCCTTATCCCTGGAATGAGCGGCTGGCTCAGCAGGTACACCCGATGGCCCAGCGCATGGGGGGCTACATTCAGGGGCGGGTGCTGGTCTCTGCCATTTTGGGTGTGATGATCACCGTCTCGCTTCGCTTTCTCGGCCTGTCGGAGTTCGCTCTGGCGCTGGGGGTGATCGCTGGGTTTACCAACCTTATCCCCTTCATTGGGCCAGTACTGGGATCCCTGCCCGCTTTGGTGGTGGCGATTGTGCAGGGGGGCTGGACTTTTTTGTGGGTGCTGATCCTATATGTTGCCGTTCAAAACCTGGAAACCTATGTGTTGGATCCTCTGTTGGTGGGATCCTCAGTGCGGGTGAAGCCCTTGTATCAGTTGCTGGCGGTGCTGGGGGGCACCCAGTTGTTGGGTATTGTTGGGGCGGTGATCGCCCCCCCGTGGGTGGCGGGTATGGCGGTGCTGCTGGAGAACCTCTATCTGAAGCCCAAGCAGGAGGCAGAGATTCGAGCTAGACTATGCGCTCGGGCTACCGAAGCTGCCGGTTCTTTGGCTTTGCCGGGGATGGATCCTGCCGACGCGAGCAGCCCAGAGCCATCTTTTTCCTCTCGTCCGAATGACTCGTCAAACGAGCCGGAAGGGTTGCCACAGAAAGAAAGTCTGATACATTTACGCTGA
>NZ_JANSHQ010000044.1:0-2034 GCF_047461715.1 Synechococcus sp. R8-2
GTCAGAGCACCTTTTGGTTTAAAAACCGTTTGGCCCGCTCCCAAAAAGACTCGCTCAAGCTGGCCAGCTTGGGAAACTCCACCGCTTCCCCTTCTAGCCGTCGGGCAATGCGCTGGATGGCCTGAGCAGCCAGAGTTGGATTGGCGGAGAGAACCAGGGGCTCCCCTTTGTTGGTGGAGACGATCACCTCGCGGTCTTCTGGAATAATACCCACCAACGGGATGGCCAGCACCTCCACCACATCTTCCACCGACATCATCTGGCCGGCTGCCACCATGTCCGGGCGCAGGCGGTTGACAATCAGCTGAGTCGATGAAATCTGTGCAGCTTCCAGCAGGCCCACCACGCGATCTGCATCCCGCACCGCTGCCACTTCTGGGGTGGTGATGATGATGGCCTCGTTGGCTCCGGCGATGGCATTGCGAAACCCTTGTTCGATCCCTGCCGGACAATCGATCAGCACATAGTCATGGCTGCTGGCCAGCTTCTCGATTAACTGGCGCATCTGATCCGGATGCACCGCCGTTTTGTTGCGGGTTTGGGCTGCCGGCAACAGCGAGAGATTGGGGGTGCGCTTGTCTTTCACCAAAGCTTGCTCGAGGCGACATTCCCCGGCGATCACCTCTAGGGCTGTGTACACCACCCGATTCTCCAGCCCCAGCAGCAAGTCCAGGTTGCGCAGGCCAAAGTCTGCATCCACCACCACCACCGAGCGACCCAAGCGCGCCAAGGCAGTGCCCAGGTTGGCCGTCACGGTGGTTTTGCCGACTCCACCTTTACCAGAGGTTATGACAATGACTCGGCTCATACTCCTCTCCGCAGAAAATCCTGAAGGCTGGCGACGCAGATGACATCCTCCTGCAGGTAAACCACTTCAGGGGTGTTGGGCAGGGATCCACCTTCTGGCGGACGGGCCACTTGATCGGCAATGCGCAACTGAGTGGGCTCCAACTGCAAAGCCAAAATTACAGCTCCCTTGTCGCCGTCGGCCCCCGCGTGAACCAGGCCCCGCAAGCGTCCCCAAACCCAAATATCTCCTCCAGCAACGATCTCGCCGCCGGGGTTGAGATCCCCTAACAGGAATACCGAGCCCCTGTGACGCACGGACATGCCAGAGCGCACCGTCGAACGTAGGTACAGAGGTGTGGTGTCTGGGGGAGCAGGGGGAACTGCCCCCAAAAGGGAAGATTGCTCCACAGAATACCCCAACGTCGCTGCTGCAATCGCTGTCGAGCGGGATCGAGTTTGAACGCGCCACAGTTGCAGTCCATGCTGAGACAATAGGGCAGCAAGAAGTTGTAGGTTGGGCATGTCCAGCTCTCGCTGCTGGCTCCAGAGGGTGAGGGGAGCGACCCCGGCCCAGTAGGGTTTGCGGCTGCGCAACTGCCAAACCAGGTTTTCCCAAAGCTCTTCCCAAGGTAAGGTGCTGGGCAAGTGCAGATGAATCCCTTGTGCATCCGACCGAAAGTAAACGCTGCCCGTGGCCCAGGAGTCTGGAGATGGGGAGATTTCAGGGTTCCATGTAGGGGATCCCGTCATGACCGCCCTTAAACGTCTGCCTGAATATAGAGCCCTATCCTATTCCATTCCCCCAAGCCAGGGGAAACTCTCTCGGCGGTTGCCCTTGATAGCAAAGCGGTTTCGCTTGGGTGGCAGGACAATCTTGCTTCGGGATCGCTAACTTGAGGGTACTTGATGGAGCCAATTCCTGATGTTGAAACCTCGCCACACCCTCAGGCTGCTCGCGCCAGCAGGACAGGATCCTCTCCTCTCCAAGGGGTGGAGTTCTCGCGCGGTGAGACCGGTCGCCATTGCCCTACTCAGCATTCTTGCGGCATCTGGGATGGGATCCCCTGCCCATGCCCAAGATCTGGGCCGTTTGCTGATTCATGGCCTTCAGTGGCTGCAGGTGAGCCAGTTGAACGATGCCCAAGAGGTGAGCTTAGGCCGCCAGATCGATCGACAAGTAAACTACCCGACTCTGACCGCTAAGCGGTACAGGGCGGGCTTTCAGTAGCCCTGCAGTTGGCAAGC
>NZ_JANSHQ010000045.1:0-7060 GCF_047461715.1 Synechococcus sp. R8-2
TCCATGTCAATTGGCCACCTGGATATGAGGTGGGTGGCGGAAAGATGATAAACTCATGAAGATTTGTATCGTTGGCGCTGGGGCAGTGGGAAGTCACTTGGCCATATGCCTGGCTCGGTCTGGCTTTCCCGTCAGTGTCGTGGCCCGTGGAGCTCACCTGCAGGCCATCCGCACCCAAGGTCTGAAGCTCATCCGGCAGGGGGATCCCTCCCAAACCTGGGTGGAGCACTTGACGGCCACCGACGATCCGGCTGACCTGGGCCCACAGGACTGGCTGATAGTGACGGTCAAGGCCCACAGCTTGCCGCAGCTTGCCCCTCGACTGGGATCCCTGTGTGGCCCCGACACCCCCATTGTGATTGCCCAGAATGGTATCCCCTGGTGGTACTTCTACCGGCATGGGGGCGAGTTTGAGGGGCATTCCCTGACTTCCGTGGATCCAGAAGGGGTTATCGCTGCCCATCTGCCGATAGAGCGGGTGATCGGCTGTGTGGTGTATATCGCCGTGCAGTTGGCAGAGCCAGGAGTGGTCTTGCACACAGGGGGTGGGCGCTACATTCTGGGGGAGCCGGATGGATCCCTGTCAGGACGGCTGCAGTCCTTGGCCGCCATCTTTGAACAGGCGCAGCTTGCCACCACTCTCACCTCGCAGATTCGGGCCGAGATCTGGCAGAAACTGTGGGGCAATGCCGCCTTCAATCCCATCAGCGCCCTCACCCGGGCTGCTCAAGATGAGATCGCTCAGTACCCACCCACCCGTGCTTTGGTTCGGTCGGTGATGCAGGAAGTTGAGGCTGTGGCCCAAGCTCTAGGGATCCGGCTGCCGGTCTCTTTGGAAGAGCGGCTAGAAGATGCAGCCCGCGTGGGATCCCATCGCACCTCGATGCTGCAGGATGTTGAGCTGGGGCGACGGACGGAGATCGAGGCCATTGTGGGAGCCATCACCGAGTTGGGGCGTTTGGTGGGGGTGCCCACTCCCCATTTGGATACTCTGTATGCTTGCGTCAAGCTGCTGGAGCGCTCTCTTTAGGCTCTTGCAGGGAGCGGTAGGGTCGCTACCGAACGGCAGAGAAACGATTCGTTTGCTGGATCCCAGGCTCCCCCCTGGGGAAGTGGCTCGAACTCTAGAATGGCTGTAGCCTCGAACTGATGAGGAAGCTGAAGGTGGCTGTCCATTTTTCTCCGACTCAACCCAACTGAAATCACAGCATTTGAATTAGCAAATGATGCTTGAAAACTCCATCGTGCTCATCACCGGAGCCAGTAGCGGCATTGGGGCCGCTTGTGCCACCCTTTTTGCCCGTTCTGGAGCCCGCCTGATTCTGGTGGCCCGCCGTCAGGATCGGCTGCAGGAACTGGCTGGGGAATTGCAGCAGGCTTACGGCACTCCTTCCTACCTGCTGGCTTTGGATGTGCGGGATGGGGCAGCCGTGCAGCAGGCGCTTCAATCTTTGCCCTCGCCGTGGGCCAACATCGACATCTTGGTCAACAATGCAGGTTTAAGTCGTGGCTTGGACAAGCTCCACACGGGGGCCTTGCAAGATTGGGAAGAGATGATCGATACCAACCTCAAGGGGTTGCTCTATGTTACCCGCGCCGTTTTGCCCGGCATGGTGGAGCGAGGTCGAGGCCATGTGGTGAACATCGGCTCCATTGCCGGTCGGCAGACCTACCCAGGTGGCGCTGTGTATTGCGCTTCTAAGGCCGCCGTGCGGGCCATCTCCGAGGGGCTGAAGCTGGATTTACTGGGCACCCCCATTCGCGTCACCGAGATTCAGCCGGGCCTGGTGGAAACCGAGTTCAGCCAAGTGCGCTTCCGTGGGGATCGCGCCCGTGCGGCAGCAGTGTATCAGGGCCTCACCCCCTTGACGGCGATGGATGTGGCTGAAGTGGTGGTGTTTGCGGCAACCCGTCCCCCCCACGTGAACATCAGCGAGATCTTGCTTGTGCCCACCGACCAAGCCAGTACCACCCTCGTACATCGTCGATAAGAGGCCGGCAACCGGGCTTTCGCCTCCACTCTTGCTTCCCTGAGCGACAATGGCAGCAAAGGTGGTGGGAACATGGGACTGGAAGCCGGGATCCTGATCGGGTTGGGAATCGGTTTGCTTTGCACGTTGCTCCTGCTGTGGCAGACTCGGCGCCGTTTCAGACGCGAATTGCAGCGGTTGGGATCCCTGGTGCATCTGGCCATGCCCCTCCACTCCCTGGAACAGATGCTCAGCTTGCTCAGCCGTTATCTTCGCCAACAAGATCTGGATTGGGCCAACCAAAAACAGCAACTGCAAAACTGGCAATACCTGAGTCAGCGGCTCCCTTGGGGATATCTGCGGGTAGACGAAAACAACGTGGTGCTGGAGTGCAATCCTGCCGCCCAGCGCCTGCTGCGCATCAGCCAATGGCAGCCGGGCATCAAGCTCTTGCTGGAATGGGTGCGCTCCTATGAGTTGGATCAGCTCATCGAGGCTACCCGCCGACAGGAGACCGCTGCTCCTGTCCAAAGTCGCGAATGGATTTTCTACCCTTCCGGTGGGGATGGCAAACCGATTCCGCTGCGGGCTTGGGGGTTGCTCCTGCCGCAAGCGCACGTGGCCATTTTTTTAGAAGACCGGCTGGAAGCAAAAATGCTGGCCCAACAGCGGGATCGCTGGGCTTCGGATGTGGCTCACGAGCTGAAAACCCCCCTCACCTCCATTCGCTTGCTGGCCGAAACTTTACAAAGCCGGGTCGATGCCGCTCAAGCAGTCTGGGTGGAACGATTGCTAAATGAAACTCTGCGCCTGAGCCATTTGGTTCAAGACTTGCTCGAACTCAGCGCCCTCAATTTGGGAGCCGCATCCCGCTCCCAATGGCGTTGGGTGGATCTGGCAAGTTTGGTGAGCGAGGCCTGGCAAAGTGTAGAGCCGTTGGCCAAGCCTCGACACCAGGAACTGCACCTGAGCGGATTGTCCCAGATTTACCTCTGGGGAGATGAGCAACGCCTATACCGCCTCATCCTCAATCTCTTGGACAACGCCGTCAAGTATGGCAAGCCCGACTCTCCTATCCATGTGGTGCTTTCGGAGCAGGGATCCCAGGTGCGGCTAGAGGTGTACGACCACGGCCCCGGCCTGCCAGAAGATCAATTTGAGTTGGTCTTTCAGCCCTTTTACCGCACCGACACTGCGCGGGCCCGCAGCAAAGGCGGAACCGGCCTAGGGCTGGCAATTGTGCGACAAATTGTCGAAGTTCACGGGGGCACCATCCAACTGCGCAATCACCCACAAACCGGTGGGCTGTGGGTTCAGGTGGAACTGCCCCGGAAGCACTTGGATCCCTTGTGAAGCCTATCCGAAAACGCTCGCATCAGTGGCCTGCAGCCGGAGTCTGGCCGAGAATCGCTCAAGATTTCCCTGCTGCAGGGCTATCCATCTCAGGGGTGATCCCCTAGAATTGGGGTAGGTAATCTTTACAGTTCATCTTAAGCAGGCATTCGGAATGGGTACTGACTATCATTCCGCAGACTTGTTGTCCGAACGGGAGCTGCAGGTCATTGAGTTGATTGCGGCAGGACTGACCAATCAGGACATCGCGGAACGCCTAGAGATCAGCAAGCGCACCGTTGACAATCACATCAGCAATATTTTGAGCAAGACCCGAACGGCAAATCGGGTGGCCTTAGTACGCTGGGCCTTGCAGTGGGGAAAGATTTGCCTAGATCAGGTAAACTGCTGCACTTTGGTCGATGACAAAATTGCTTAGTCCTATCCTGTTTTGCCGGTCAAGTCCTCGCCCCAGAGTTTTGCATAGAGGACTCTTTTACTTTTTGCAGTGATTGCATAATCCGGAAGTTACTTGGGTTGTCTTGAGTTATACCCTGGGCTACGTTGATCGGGCTGTCATTCGTGAGCACTCCCAAAATGAAGCGCTACGCTATTCGCTACGATTCTATGCCCCTGATGGTTTATCGGGAATTGGCTGCCCATTTGGCTTGTGTTTCAGGGGTGAAAACCGAGCTGGAGTGGAAAAAAAACTCCACCTTTCGCTACCAAGACAGCCAAATAGAGGCATTGCATATTCATCAAGAACCCGATGCCGACATAGAACAAATTAAGCGTATTCTTGACCACTATGGAGCGTGGCAGCATAGCCCCTTAGAAGACTAGCTCTCTCTGCAACCCAAAAGGGATCCCTAGGGATAGGGATCCCCGGATGATTCCTCTGCAAGGTCTGGGAAAAACCAGTTCAGCGAGCAGCTTGGCCTTGGGCAGGCAGGTGCAGCTTACGAGCCAGGCCCAATCTCGCCAACAGCCAAATGGCCCAGTAGGTCATGTCAATTTCCCACCAGCGCAAACCGGCCTTAACGCACTTCGGGTCGGCATGATGGTTGTTGTGCCAGCCTTCACCATAGGTTAGAATGGCCGCCCACCAAAGGTTACGAGCATTGTCATTGCTCTCGAAAGTCCGGTAACCCCAGGAGTGGCTGGCCGAGTTGATCAACCAGGTACAATGCAGCAGCAGCACTGTCCGCACGAAGATACCGTACACGACGAATGACCAGCCCCCCAGCAGGTAGAGTATTGTAGCCAACGGCAGTTGCAAAAGCAGAGCATACCTATCCAGCCAGCGGTAGAAGGGATCCCGAGCCAAGTCGGGCGCAAAGGCAAAATACTTCTCAGGGTTAAAAAATTCTTCGCGGTGGTAGATCAGCCAGAGCACATGGCTCCACCAAAAGCCCTTACGAGCAGAATAGGGATCCTTCTCCTCGTCTTCGGTGAAGGCGTGGTGCTGACGATGGCTGCCCACCCAAAAGATCGGCCCCCCTTGAACGGCCAGGGCACCGAGAGTCGTGAAGACATATTCCAGCCACTTGGGCACCTGGAAACTACGATGGCTGAGCAGGCGGTGGTACCCCAAGCAGATGCCTAAGCTGCCGAAACACCAGTGGAGAAATAGGGCTACTCCCAGAGCGGGCCAGGAGAAGAAGAAAATGCCTCCCACCAAAGCCACCACGTGAAAAATGGCAAAGAAGAGCACATGTTCCCAAGCAAACCGAAAGGACTCTTGGGGCTCGGGCCGATTGAGCGGAGCGGGATGATTCAGCGATTGGCGAGAAAAAGAAATGGTCATGAACCCACAAAACCTCAGAAGAAGAAGTAGACTAGACTGACTAGGAAAGAGCCAAAACACACAACCTAGCCTGAGGCGGCCGGATAACAGCAGCCCAACATAGAGACGGAGTCAAACCCCAGAGGACACCGCCATAGCCAGCGGTGACTTGCTATGTGCTCCGCTGTGATGAACTTGGCTACACAGGAAGAAGAGGAGCAGAGGCAACGCTGCCGACATCCTCTCGCTTGACATTAAGCCTAGCGGTATTCCACCGTAAATGCAAGCGTCACTTGCAGCCCGCCGCAATTCTTCAGGTTTTCTCCTCACTATGGCACGTCCTTCTTCTCGGCAAAGGCTGCTGAATGCGGCTCGGGAGCTGTTCGTTCGTCAGGGCATCACCCAAACCACCACCCGTCAAATTGCGGATTTGGCCGGAGTGAATGAGGTCACCCTGTTTCGGCACTTCGGCACCAAGCAGGGGCTACTCCTGGCCGTATTTGGCGAGTTGGGGGTTTTTTCCGGCATTGCCGATCTGCCTCTGAAGGCGGATCCCGCCCCCTCTCAAGGTTCTGGGTTACAAGCCATTCTCCTGCGCTACGTCCACACCTGTTTTCGGGCTTTGGCCGACAATCCTGAGCTGGTGCGCTCCCTGGTCGGGGAGGCTGGCCTTTATTCTGAGGAACATCGTCGCGCCTTGCGGATGGGTTTTTCTCAGGCCCAAGAACAGCTGACAGAGTATTTGCGGCGATTTCCCAACTCTGAGTTGCAATCTGTCGAGCCAGATCGCCTTTATGCAGCCGTTGGGGTTTTGCATGTAATGATTTTGGGAGCAGCAATGTTGGCGGTAACTGCCGAGTTGCCTTCCGTTGGCGCCGACGGAACCGAGCCCTCTGTTGAGGGGCAGCTATCGGATGAAAAATCTAAAAAATCAGAGAAAGGCGCCGAAACCGCCAGGATCCCCCCCCTTCTGCAAGCCTGCGTGGAGCTGTGGATGGCAGGCGTGACCAGAATGACAGAACCTACGCCGTAGCGCAGCCACCCACAATTGGACAAGGCTCTCCAAGTGCCCTAGGTGGGCATGCGATACAGCTTCTCCCAACGACACACTGACTACGGCCAATAAATAGCCCCAGACCACAGGGATCCCGGCAACCTGCAGAACTCCCGTGAGCTCGGAACAAACTCTCTCTGTGTGCAAATAGATGTGCAAACAGGTAGATGTGCAAGTAGAAAAGAGAGGAGGTTGTAAGCCGGGTTCTGTAGTGCAGAGTTGCACTGGCGATCATCTATCTGGGAGTGATGTTACCATCACCCTCTAGCGGCTCACCACCATCGAGAGCACCCTTCCCCACTTTGGGTACCGTGACCTCGATGCAACCGACAGGGGCGAAGAACAGCCATAGTCCTGCGGCTGCGGCCTTGCTTTCCACCGGGGTTTACCGAGCCAACGCCTCACGACGTTGCTGGTGGGCTCTTACCCCACCTTTGCACCCTTACCTGTGCTGGGATCCCAGCCATCGGCGGTATGTTTCTGTGGCACTATCCTCGCGGTTACCCGCACTGGGAGTTTCCCCAGCGGTGTGTTCTTCTGAAAGCCCGGACTTTCCTCATCCCGCTGTCTGGTGGCGACAGCAAGGACGCGATCGCCTGCCCCTCCTCTCTCTTCAGCTCGATCCTACTGCATCTTCCAAACCTAGAAAATCCCGGAAATCGGTACAAACTCCACTTGATCGGGAATGTTGGGGGCCAGGTGTAAGATTTGCCGGTTCAAATCCATCACCACAGCCGTCACGCTTTCGGTGCGATCCCAGGCGGGCAGATGGGGATCCGGATGGCGGCAGATGCAGTGGGGGGCATTCGTCCGGTCCTGTAGGATTTTTTGAAGAGTGACCGCCTCTAGGGTTCCCGTTTGAGCACTCTGGCGAAGCAAATGATAGGCCCGTTCTAGCCTTGTGGAGGATCCTATATG
>NZ_JANSHQ010000046.1:0-3138 GCF_047461715.1 Synechococcus sp. R8-2
GCGATAGCGGGCCGTAGGCCTTAAAAACGCACCCATTTGCCCCAAACGGGTTGAAAAGTTTCCCCTGCATCCGGCTCCGGGCTGGGCAACCCTGCGGGTTAACTTCGCAGTAAGATTTGCAGTGAGGCTAAAATTAAGTAAACTTCCAGTCGTAAAGCTTCGGCTCTTTGTTAGCACATTTAACAAAACGTTTTATCCGCAGTTTGGGCTGCAACCGGCTATGGCTCGCATACTCATTATTGAGGACGACCCTTCGATTCTGGATATCCTGCGCATCAATCTGGAGTTGGCGGGCTACGAGGTTGTGAAGGCCACCGATGGGGTGCGCGGACAAGCACTGGCTCTGCAAGTTCTCCCCGATCTGATCATCCTCGACCTGATGCTGCCCCAGGTAGATGGCCTGACCGTTTGTCAGCGCTTGCGGCGGGAGGAGCGCACCAGCGAGATCCCGATTTTGATGCTCACCGCCCTCGGCCAAACCCAGGACAAGATCGAGGGCTTTAATGCCGGTGCCGACGACTACCTGACCAAGCCTTTTGAGGTGCAGGAGCTGCTGGTGCGGGTGCGGGCCCTGCTGCGTCGCTCAGACCGGATCCCACAGGCGGCCAAGCATGGGGAGATCCTCACCTATGGCCCTCTCACGCTGGTGCCGGAGCGCTTTGAGGCGTTGTGGTTCGGCAAAACGATCAAGCTCACCCACCTGGAGTTTGACCTGCTCCACTGTCTGATGCAGCGACATGGGCAGACCGTTTCCCCCAGCGAAATCCTGCAGGAGGTGTGGGGCTACGAGCCCGACGACGACATCGAGACCATCCGTGTTCACATCCGCCACCTGCGCACCAAGCTGGAGCCGGATCCCCGCCACCCCCAGTACATCAAAACCGTCTATGGGGCGGGCTACTGTCTGGAGTTGCCCAACATTGCCGATCCCAGCCCACTGCAGCCAGAGCTGGCGAAAGATTCCCACAAATAATGATTCTTTCATGATTCTTGAGGATGCTGCTCACGCAACTGCTAATCTAGGGGATGCCCTGCTGCAGATTGCGCTCTGAGATCTATGCCTGGTGCCATTCGGTATTTGATGTGCCCACCCGATCACTACGAGGTGGACTATGTGATCAACCCCTGGATGGTGGGGAATGTTCACCGCTCTTCGCGAGAACGGGCGCTGCAGCAGTGGCAGGCTCTTTATCGGCATCTCTCGCAACGGGCGGAGGTGAAGCTGATCCAGCCGGTGCCGGGATGGCCGGATATGGTGTTTACGGCGAATGCTGGGCTCATCCTGGGATCCAAGGTGGTGCTGAGCCGTTTTTATCACCCAGAGCGGCAGGGGGAACAGCCCCATTTCAAGGCTTGGTTTGAGGAACAGGGCTACACCGTCTATGAGCTGCCGCCGGCCCTGGCTTTTGAGGGGGCGGGAGATGCTCTGTTGGATCGGGCAGGGCGCTGGCTGTGGGCGGGCTACGGCTTTCGCTCCATGTTGGAGTCTCACCCCTACTTGGCCAAGTGGCTGGGGATCGAGGTGTTGTCTTTGCGGCTGGTGGACGAGCGGTTCTACCACCTAGACACCTGCTTTTGCCCCCTCTCCGAAGGCTATTTGCTTTACTATCCACCGGCTTTTGATGCCTATTCCAACCGCTTGATCGAGATGCGGGTGCCCCCTGAAAAGCGGATCCCGGTTCAGGAGGCGGATGCCATTCACTTTGCCTGCAATGCCGTGGATGTGAACGGCACGATCTTGGTGAATCGGGTCAGCCCAGAGCTGGAAGCCGCCCTACAGGAGCGGGGATTTGCGGTGGTGCAGACGGAGCTGACGGAGTTCCTGAAAGCCGGTGGGGCGGCCAAGTGCCTGACGCTGCGCCTCGACGAGACAGTGGCTCCCCAAACCGATCCGGTGGCCACGGTGCTCAGCCGGACGGTGACCCTCCAGGGACACTTGGTGGACAGCGACCTGCTCACCAGAGCCGTCGATTGCATTGTCGACAATGGCGGCAGCTTCCAGATCCTCAAGTTTCAGCTTGGGGAAAAACGGCAGAGCACTTCCACGGTGGAACTGGCCGTTTCCGCTCCCACCGAAGAGACCCTGGATACCATTCTCAGCGCCTTGATCGAGCAGGGGGCCCGTCTCTCGGAGGAAACCCAGCAAGATGCCCGTCTGGAGCGGGTAGAGAAAGCAGGGGTAGCGCCCGACGATTTTTATGTCACCACCATCTATCCCACGCAGGTGCGGGTGGCCGGCCAGTGGATCCCGGTGCAGCGGCAGCGCATGGATGGGGTGATCGTGGTCAAGGGATCCGATTGCAATGGCAAGACGGAGTTTTCAGCCTATTGCACCCTGATTCGAGATTTGCAGGTGGGGGATGCCGTGGTGTGTGGGGTGGAAGGGATCCGCACCGTGCGCCAGGCCAGCAAAGAGCGCTCTTCCCAGGAGTTCACCTTTATGGGATCGGGGGTCTCCAGCGAGCGGCGGGTGGAGATCCTGGTGGAGCAGATTGCCTGGGAGCTGCGGCAAATCAAGGAGCGGGGCGGCAAAACGGTGGTGGTGGCAGGGCCGGTGGTCATCCACACAGGCGGCGGATCCCACTTGGCCACCCTGATTCGGGAGGGCTATGTGCAGGCGCTGTTGGGGGGCAATGCCATTGCCGTTCACGATTTGGAGCAGAATCTCTACGGCACCTCGCTGGGGGTGGATCTGTCGCGGGGCACGCCGGTCAAGGGCGGCCACAAGCATCACCTCAAAACCATCAACCTCATCCGCAAGTACGGCAGCATCCGGGCCGCAGTGGAAGCGGGCGTGATTACCGGTGGGGTGTTCTACGAGTGCATTCGCGCTCAGGTGCCCTTCTCCCTGGCGGGATCCATCCGCGACGATGGGCCGCTGCCGGATACGGAGATGGATCTGATCAAGGCCCAACAGGATTATGCGCGGCTGCTGCAGGGGGCCGACATGGTGCTGATGCTCTCCAGCATGTTGCACTCCATTGGTGCCGGGAACATGACGCCTGCCGGGGTCAAGCTGATCTGCGTGGACATTAACCCGGCAGTGGTGACCAAGCTGGCCGATCGGGGATCCCTGGAGTCGGTGGGGATTGTTACCGATGTGGGCCTGTTCTTGAGTTTGTTGGTGCAGCAGTTGGC
>NZ_JANSHQ010000047.1:0-4293 GCF_047461715.1 Synechococcus sp. R8-2
GTCGGTGTTGGGGCCGGAGTCAGGTTCAAGCCAACGAGCACCGGATCGTGGTCGGAAGAGCGGAAGGGATCGCTGGCGTAGAAGAGGCTCTGCTGAGAGGGACTCTTGAAGCTCAGGGTGTAGTCCAAGCTCACGGGCTCATCAGCGTTGATGTGCCACTTAGCTGAGCCTGTAACTTGGGGTCTCAGACTGCTGTTGGCCAGGGCATGATCCAGAGATCCCCACTGTCCTTGGAAGCTAAAGGAGTAGCTGTTGGGGCCATTGAGGTTGGTGAACCCGCCCGCCTCCAGAGTTTTGATCGGATCCTCCATAGCGTAGGAGTTGAGATCCCCCATAATCAACACATCCGGATCGGTGGAGCCAGTTGGATTGGTGGCGAGCCAGCTCAAGAGTTGCTGAGCGGCCCGGGTGCGGTTGCCGTTGCAATTGCCTTGGAAGGGATCGTTGTCAATAGGATCGCAGGGAGAAACCTTGGACTTGAAGTGGTTGACCACAACAGTGAAGGTGGCGTTGTTGCTCCGCTGCCGGAAGGTTACAGCCAGAGGAGGACGATGGAAGCGTCCGGGGCCTTGGGTGAATTCCCCTGTGTCCAGGAAGGCCGGGTTAGTGCCGGGGGCAATTTCAACCGTAGCTGGCTTGTAGATAAAGCCGTTGGTGATGGCATCGCCGCCCAGGTTGGGCACTCCAACATTCACAAAGGCGTAGGTTCCTGCCCCCATGACCTGGTTGAGCCCGTTCACCAAATCCTGAATGGAACTATTCGAACCGTATCCATCGTTTTCTAACTCGTTGAGGCCTACGATATCGGCATCCATGCGGCGAATAGCCTCGATGAGCTTATCCCGCTGGCGGGTGAACTCGGTGGCGTTGCTGGCTCCCCGACAGGAGGAGTTATTGGGGAAGCAGGCGTTGCCGAAGGTGTTGAAGTAGTTGAACAGGTTAAAGCTAGCTACCCTCAGGGAGCCCCCTACTGAGGGTGGGTTTTGCGGGCGAGGGTTGGTGGCTGTAAACCTGGGCAAGTTGTTGGGATCATTGGGGTGGATACGGTAGTCGATGGTCGCATCCACATCGCCACTGACATTCCGGCCTCGCAACTGGGTCATGATCCCGGTGATGTTGCTGACGCGATCGCCGCCGCGCACAGTGTTAGCCGCGCTCAGGCCACCCGGAGTGGGGTAGATAACCGGATCTGGGTTTTGGGTGAGCAGCCGGTCATCAATGCGAATCCGCTTTCGGTCGTTTTCCGCTTGAATGGCAGCTGCCTGGCTGGGAGCCGCAATTTGCGTAGGAGTGAACAACCGCTCTGTGGCCACACTCAGCTCCCCGTGGCGTCCCAGCAAGAAGGAGTCGGTTACAAACAGGGGCTGATTTCCAAATGTGACCAGCATTCCTTCCAGAGCTTCCCTTTGCTCCGCAGTCAGCGGTAGAGAGATCTGCACTGGGGCCGGCAACGGATTGTCAGAGCTACAGACAGTAAAGCTGGTGACGTTGGAGAGCTGGGTTTGCTGGCGGAACTCAGCAACCGTTCCGGTCACCTGAACCCTATCCCCAAGCCTGACGTTATTAGCTGTGCCACTGAAAACGAAGATGCCATCTGATGTGGCGGGATTCCCGTCACCATCATCTTGTAGGTAGTAGCCCTGGAGATAGGTTTGGCCAGCCACCCCCTCATTTTCAAAGTCTCCTACTACGATTCCAGAAACCGTGACTGTTTGGTTCACCAGGGGGGAAGTGAAGCCAGTGCCCTGGACAGTGCCAACTGGGATCAGGTTGGCGTTGGGATCACAGCCTCCCGGCGTGGGCGTCGGTGTTGGCGTGGCTGTGGGTGTTGAAGTCGGGGTCGGTGCTGGCACAGGTGTAAGTTTTGGCAAAAGAGTTCTTCTGGAGCCGCACCTTTGCAGAGAAACCAAAAGCACCAAACCAAAAACTAGCACCGCAATTGATTGGGCAACACGACGCGAAGTAACCCTGGACCACATCTGCTTCACTCCTCCCGAAACTTCAAAGGATCCCGTATTTTTACCGTCTGTATGGATACCATCTTCAGGAAGGAATCTGAGTAAAGGGGCAGCTAAGGTACGCTTAAGAAGACAAGAAGTTACCCCCGCCTGAGTCAAAACTCAGGGGAGAACATGGGCAGGCTTTTTCCCCTAATCCCCCAATTCGGGATCCGGTCGTACCCGCACCCCCATCTGGCGCAGCAGGCGTAAAGAGTTTTCTGGCCCATCGATCATCTGCTGCTCGTTGATCCAGTAGGTGGCAATGCCCAGGTCTTCTAGAAATCGCACATAGGGATCCGGCGGCGGTCCATCGAAAACGGCGGCCTTCTGAACGGAAAAGCCCTGCTCGATCCAGGGGCCAAGGGCAAAGCGCTCGTAGTAGAGCAACTGTCCCACCACTTCCTGCAAAGCCTCTGCCGCATCCTTGTGGTGCAGGAGCTTCACTTCGGCCAAAAGCAGATGCCCGTCCGCCACGGCCAAAAAGTCAAAGGTATGCTGATCCTCCCGGACTTCCAATCCTGCCAGGCGGAACCAGCGGCGAAACTGGTGCAAGATCTCGTTGTGGCGTTCGCTGCGCTCCAACTGACGTCGACGGCGGCGTTCTGCCATCAGCGGGTCTGTCCCGGCGCTGTGAGGGATCCCACTGCTGCGGAACTGGGGCGGCTCATCGGGATCCAAAACCACCTTGCCCCCAGCAGGTTGATGCAGGAGGGGCGGCATCTGGGGCAAGAGTTCTGTGGATCCCCACTCCACCTCTGGCTGCTGAGCCCAGGTAAGCAGGTGTCGATTCAAGGGGTGCTCAGGGTGGGTGTCGAACAACAGGCGCAGTTGAGACTGGCTAAACTGAAAATCCAGACGAAATTGCTCGATGGAGAGGCTGCTCCGCCCCTTTTGCAAAGTTTCTTGGCCAAAGTAAAGCATCACCAAGAGCGGGTAAATCGGCAGCGGACGATGGGAGGGAATGAGCATCGTCCACATGTCATCCGTCCAGTGGGGGAGCAGGATCTCGGCCTGTTTGCCTTTGCCCACCACCTGCAACATTTTGGGGTGTCCCGGCTGCCAGCCACAGGGGTGATCGTCAAAGCCGCAAGTCTGCCGCCCTTGATCCACGCTCAAAGGGTAGCGCCCGTCATAAAGGCGGAAAGGACAGAGATCCCGGTCTTCGGCCAAAAAGCGCTCGTCTTGCCACAAGTGGGCCGCCAAGGCATGACAGCCGATCCCTTCCTGGCTGTTGCAGGCTTTGAGCCAGCGCCGTTCCGCCAGTTTCCCGCCCACTTTGCTCGGGGCCAGGGGCCGGATCAAACCGTTTTCCCCCTGGTTGAACAGAGGCCACACCAAAGGCTCGCCGGTTTCGGGCAAGGTCGGTAAAAGAGGGTGGGTTTTGCTGTAAAACGGGTCGCAAATGCGCTGGGCCACTTGCTGCAAGGGCAGTCCGCGAGGGGATCCCACCCAAGGCAAGAGGGATCCCGATCCGGCCTGAGCGCGGTGATACTGGATGGCCAGAGCCACCTCTAGCCCTATGGGACGGAGTTCCGGCGTGAGCTGCCGGTAGCGCTGCAGCAGCCGGGAAGCCTGCACAAACAGGTCGTAGCGCCGAACGGGAACTGCGTCAGCCATAGTGTTGCAGGAAAAGCTCCCCACTGCCTTGGGCAAGAGCTGGCACAGACAAGCACCATGGCCTCAAGAAATGAGACCTTGGCAACTGTCTCTGCAGACCCTGACCTTGCCGAGGATATCGGGCCGACACCCATTCCCCTTGGCGTCAGGTCAGTAGTCAGTGTAGTGGAGAAACCCAGGCGCGAGAAGATGTTGCCACCTGGCGGCAGGTTGTGGGAAAAATGCGCAGCAGGCCCTAGCGTCGCGGCCACCAAGGAAACCAAGGAAGCCACCAAGGAAACCAAGGAAAGGGAAAGGGGCGCTCTGTCTCTGCGTCGCGGTTGTACTCCGTAGGTCGGCCTGTATCCGGCTGAATCACCAAGCTGCCCACATAGTCGGCCTCTCGATAGACGCGGGCAATTTGATGGTGGATTTGGGCCATGTCTTCAGCAGAGACCACGCCATTGTCGGTGGCTTTGTAGAACTGGACCGTGACCCGAATGGGAAAGCGGGGATCCCGCTCGATGTCCAGGTTGTTGATCTCGGTGAAGGGGCCCTCTACCTCTCCATGTCCGATGACAGCGGCTTCTACATTGCTGAGGCCGGCCAGGTCGGCTGCGGGTCCGAAATTGACAGAGATATCCTCAACTTCCCTTCGCGGCGGCTGCCGCTGCTGGAGAGCATGCCTCTAACCCCC
>NZ_JANSHQ010000048.1:0-902 GCF_047461715.1 Synechococcus sp. R8-2
CTAGTTTGGAATGACTATAATTTGTAATTTTTTACAGAAAGAGGCGTTTTTCAAAAGCTGAGCTGGCACTTGTTCTCTCGTTTTAACAAGTTGGCCAGAAACTTCTTAAGCTTTCTCTACTCTGTAGGCACGCTCTTCTGGATCCAGCTGATCCAGCTAGACCAGGGCATGGGGTAAGACTACTCCAAGATCCTATTCTCCCTCGGGGGGTGCTGCCGCCTCAGAATCCAAAATGGCCCCTACTCCGTAAGAGTCAATATCGATGGCCTGGGATCCACCGGCAGCCAACAGAGCCATCAGGGATCCCAACTGCCACCACACCAAGCCTGCCGTGCTCAACACTAGGATCCCACCGACGCAGGCGGCCAAGGCCATAGACAGGCCAAACACGTTCAGACACGCGGCCACAAACCCAGAGGTAAACAGGCAGCAGAGACTGTAGGTGAGGATCACCCCAGGAGTGCGGTAGCGAATTTGCGCTTGGCTATCCCGGTTGAGCTGCCAAAGGGCCACCTGGTATTCCAAATTGTCCTTGAAAATGATGCCAAAGATAACAGCAAAAAAGCTGAATAAGGCGATGGCAGAGTAAATGGGGGGATTGACGAAGGGATCAGAAAGGGATTCCATAGGGCTGACCTCGGTTTGGGATCCAAGTCCTTAGCTTAACACTTCTTAGCATCACAGAAGATGTCTAGCAGGTCAATGTCAACAACACAACCGATAACGCCAGACCCAGTTGGGGCATGATGAGAACTGGTCGGGTATCACCTCATCTGCAAAAGGGCTGTAATCTGAGATGGGGGCTAAGAGCAGTAGGATGTTCGACAAGGGGCTGTAGCTCAGATGGATAGAGCAAGCGCCTCCTAAGCGCTAGGTCGGCGGTTCAAGTCCGCCCAGTCCCG
>NZ_JANSHQ010000049.1:0-675 GCF_047461715.1 Synechococcus sp. R8-2
TCCTGGCTTTGTTGTTGGGGGGCCTGGTGGGGGTGGGTTTACTGGGGTTGAGTGGCTGCGGTCGGGCCGGGCAAGGGCTGGTGGTGCTGTTGCTCAGTTTGGCGGCCTGGCAAAGTCTGGCTATCGGCTCCCCCAGTCGCATCGGCATTGCGGAGCAGCATGGAATGCTCTTTCTGTGGGGCTGCGGCCTGGGGATGGGCTTGGTGGGGATCCCTTTGCTGGGGGTCTTGGCCGAAACAGAAGCCCTGTCGTTGCTGATGGCGCTGGGCCAGGGGTGGAGCGGCATTGCCGCCATAACCTGGGGATCTCGCCTGCTGGAGATGGGATCCCAGCCGGATCTCCCTTGGCAGGTGCTGTTGCCGGTGGGGCTGGCCGCCCTCAGCTTGGTGGCAGGCACTGTGCCGCTCTTGACCGCCTCAGAAGACTCCCCCGGGCTGCTGTCGGCAGTGGGGCATGGGGTGGGGTGGCTGGTGGCGTTGGCGCTGGCCTTGGCCTTGACCCGCAACGGCCTATACCAGGATCCCTTCTGGGCCTTGCTCTACGGGGTGGGGGTGCTGCTCTCGTGGGCCTTGCTTGCCTTGGAAAACCAGATGGGACAGGGGATCCCTGCGCCAGGGGAACCTGCTCATGTCAGCGGGCCGGAGGCTTTAGCCGGTCGCGTCAGCGTTGCAGAGC
>NZ_JANSHQ010000050.1:0-3167 GCF_047461715.1 Synechococcus sp. R8-2
CCCGCAGGCCGTTCAGGCAGCGATCTTCCAGCACAGAGCTATCCCCGGCCAAGGTGGCATAGGTGATGTAGCGCAGGATGATCTCCATGTCCCGTAGGCAGGCAGCCATGCGGCGGTTGGTGTAGGCATTGCCGCCGGGAGCGATCAGATCTGGCTCTTGAGCAAACAAAGAGCGAGCTGCATTGGTTACGATTTGGGCGGCATTGCTGGTCATGCGGTTGACAGCATCTAGGCGCTTGTTGCCCTCTGCCACCAAAGCCGCCAAACGGTCAAAGTCTTGGTCACTTAAAAAGGCACCGCGTGCATCTGCCTGAGCGATCACCCGGGTAAAAGCATCTTGCATGATGGATCTCCTTCTGGTCTTTCCAAAAAGTGGTGAGCGACTGGCTGAACCTCCCAAAAGCCGAATCCCAAGCTTTTTTGCGGGATCCTCTTTGACCCCCAAAAATCAAGGATTCCGTGGCAGCAGACCCCCCACCGAACCCCTAAATTTTTAGATAGGTCAAGAACCTCTGCGACTTTCAGACAGCCGAGCATCCAGCCTAATTTTATATCGCGGGATGGATGAGTGTTTTGTGAAGATTTGCAAACCTACCAACCCCAAAATGTCTGCCTAGGCTGGGATCCCTGGACTATGGGGCGCAGCAGGGGGAAATGGGTCTGCGGGCTGGCTCACAAAATGTAAACATTTGTTTTGAGATGGAAGCAGTCTGAGTGGGCACCTTCCTGAACAGAAGTTAACACTCTGGAGTGGTCACCTCTTGCAGGGCCGCTTTGAGGGCTCGACAAAAGTGAGCTATTTGTTGCAGTCCTTCTTCAGGCGTGGGGCCTTTGGCCAGCCGTTGCACAAATGCGCTGCCCACAATCGCCGCATCTGCTCCCCAGAGAGCGATCTGGCGGGCCTGGTCTGGAGTGGAGATGCCGAAGCCCACCCCAATCGGCAGAGGGGTTTGTTGGCGCAGTTGCTGCAGCAAAGCCGGGATCCGCTTTTCCAGGGTGGCCCGTTCGCCGGTAACGCCGGTAGTGCTCACCAAGTAGACAAAGCCACTGGACTGCTGGGCGATGCGGCGCATGCGCTCTGGGGGGCTGGTAGGTGCCACCAGCAGGATGAGGTCGATCCCTTCGGCCTGGACTGCTTGTCGCAGGGATCCCGCCTCTTCCAGAGGCAGATCGGGGACGACCAAGCCGGCACAGCCGGCCTGCCGCAGTTGATGCAGAAAGTTGGGGATGCCGAGCTGGTGGATGGGGTTGTAGTAGGTGAACAGGATCAGGGGGGCCTGCAGCGAGAGACAGCGCAAGCCTTGTAGAATGGCGCCCAAAGTGACTCCCCGACTGAGGGCGCGGGTGGCTGCTGCTTGGATCACCGGCCCATCCGCCAAGGGATCCGAGTAGGGTACCCCCAGCTCGATAAGATCGGCGCCGCTCTGATCCAGAACCTGCAAAGCCTCAAAGGTGGTTTCCAAGTTGGGATCCCCAGCGGTGAGGTAGGGGATGAGGGCTTTTTCACCACGGCTGCGCAGCGCCTGAAAGCAGGCTGTGATCCGAGTGGGCATGGGATCCATTCGATTCTGAGGAGATTGAGAGCATCCCCCACTGTAGCGTCTGCCGGGATCCCTAGGGGAGAGGCACAAAATCGTAGCCGGTACCGGAGCGGTTGCCGGGCTCAACCCGCACCAGCACATGGGGAGCATTGCGGTCGCCGGAGGGCAAGAAGCGCACTTCTCCGGAAGCGCCGTCCTGGAGGAGGAAGTTGGGATCCTGCAAACGGGCCAGCACAGCGTTGCGGCTGGTGGCTCCTTGGCTGAAAGCTTGCAAGAAAACCCGGGTGGCGTCGTAGGCCAGAGCGGTGCGCCAGCTCACCTGCCCTCCCCAGAGCTGGGCTGCCTTCTGGGCAAACTCGCGGTTGCGAGGCACCTGAGGATGCCAGGGTACCGCCACCACCAAGCCTTCTACCGCTGCTCCCCCGTCTTGCAACGTGGCGAGGCTGAAGAGCACATCGCCGCCCAGAAGAGCAAGGGGCTTACCAGCTACAGCGTTCTCGCGGGCTACGGCCAGCGCTTTTTCGGCTACGGAAGCCGTGGGAGCTAAAAAAGCTACCTGGGCTCCTTGGCCGACGGCCCTTTGCAGGCTGGCCTGGGGGTTGAAGTCCGACGCCGATAAGTCGAACTCCGCCAGCACGATGCCCCCTTCGCTGGTCAGGGTGGAGGCAAAGGCATCGCGCAAGCTGGAGCTGTAGGCGCTGTTGGGGTTGTAGAAGATGGCCACCCTTTGCAACCGCAACGTGTTGAGAGCATAACGGGCCAGTTGCGTGCCGGCCACTTGATCGGAGGGCACGGTGCGAAAAATGGCATCCCCCAGCATGCTGATGCGAGTGCTGGTGGAGGTGGAGGAGATCATGGCCAAGCCGGCAGGCTGATAAACCTCGGCTGCAGCCAGGGTGGCGTCGCTGGTGTTATGGCCGATCACGCCCAAGATCTCGGGCTGGCTCACCAGAGCCTTGGCCACCGCCGTTGCTCGCTCAGGGTTGTCGCCATCGTCGGCAATCACTACCCGCAGCAGCCGTCCTCCGATTCCCCCCTGTTGGAAAAGCTCCTCCTGAGCTTGCGCCACCCCGCGCAGGGTCTCTTTGGCGCGGTTGGGGTTGCTGGAGATGGGCACCACCACCGCCAGGCTCAAGGGACTGCCCTGCTGCTGGGCACGGGCATTGTTCAAGAAAATGCGAGCTTCCGGGTCGTTGCGGTTGCTTTGCAGCCCCATCTCCAACACCGGGATGGCTGCGCTGAGGTTACCTTGGCGCAACAGCTCTGCAGCGGCAACGGCAGCGGGACTGCTATCGGCAAACAAGGTGCGCTCGCCGCTGGTCAGGAGCAGATCTTGTGCTCCACCCCCCAACCCTGGCAGCGATACTGGCGGTAGAGAAATGCCTTCCGGCCAGCGAACATAGCCCGCCTGCCAAGCGCGATGACCGCCCCAGAGTAGCAATAGCCCCAAGGCAATGTAGACAATGGGTGGTGGAGACTTGGCAACCATATATCTCATGTTATAGAGAGAGAAAACGCTAGCTTTTGGCCAGCAAAGACACTGCTTGTATCCTCAGGAATCCTCAAAAGTCATCTTTCCAAGGATCTCTAAGGATCTCCGACTATGCATCAGCATGAGTGCGGGAG
>NZ_JANSHQ010000051.1:0-696 GCF_047461715.1 Synechococcus sp. R8-2
CCCCTCTCCCTTGGGGAGAGGGGGGTTATGGCTTCACCAAGACCATGCCGCGGGCCTGGGGGTCAAAGGTGGGATCCAGCCGGGTTTGGGCATTGTACAGGGCGCCGGTCAGATCCGCCCCCTCCAGAAAAGCGCCTCGCAGGTCGGCCCCCCGCAGATCGGCATTGTGTAACTTGGCCCCTGTGAGGTCGGCGCCGGTGAGGATGGCTCGACGCAAGTCGGCCCCGCTTAAGTTGGCCACCTGCAGATTGGCACCCGTCAGATCTGTCTGCTGCAGGTTGGCCTGCGCCAGATCGGCTTCCCACAAGAAAGCCCCTGCCTGAGCTGAGCCACTCAGATTGGCCCCTCTCAAATCGGCCAGATTGAGGATTGCTTGGGAGAGGTCGGCAGCTTGGAGATTGGCCTGTCTGAGGATCGCTTCTTTCAGGTTGGCCCCCCTGAGGTCAGCTCCCGGCAGTTCTGCCCCCGTTAGGTTGCAGGCGGGGCAATCTTTGCTGGGAAAAACAATTTGGGAGCGGCCCAGTTGGGCATCCAACTCCAGTTGGGCAAAGGCCGCAGCCCCTGGGAAGACCACCCAGCCGAGCAAACTCGCCCCACCCCAGAGCTTTGTGAACCGGAGCCATGCCATTCTTTTCACCGGATCCCCTGCACTGGCGATGGTAGCTGCTCCGGAGCCCAAGCGCTCCCCCTCACCCC
>NZ_JANSHQ010000052.1:0-10815 GCF_047461715.1 Synechococcus sp. R8-2
TTGATGGGGCTGAACTTGTTGGAGGTGCTCCCCCTGCGTTTTCCCGATGGGTTTAACCGCCTCGAGATTCCCGGAGAATGGCCCAGGCTGGGTCGGGCAGTGTTGCTGGGGTTAACTTTTGGCCTGGTGGCCTCTCCCTGCAGTACGCCGGTTTTGGTGGCTTTGCTGGCCTGGGTTTCCACCACAGGGCAACCCTGGGTAGGGGGTGGGCTGTTGCTGGCTTACGGGCTGGGGTTGGCCTTTCCCCTGCTCCTGGCGGGGGTGTTTACCGGGTTGGTGAAGCAACTGTTGGCCCTGCGGCGCTGGTCGGGCTGGCTCACTTATGCCAGTGGGGTGGTGTTGGTGGGGTTCGGCAGCGTAACAATCTTGTCGGCTTGGGCCTAAGGGATCCCTGCTGCTGCAGGCTAAGATGGGGCTACACCTACAGCACCCTGTTGGGGACTGCACCTTGCCTGGCAAGAGCAGCGGTCTGAATCTTAAGCCGACAAACTTCTCATGGTCATATACTCTCTCCCGCTTGCCCGCTGGGCTTCCTCGCTGCGGCGGTATTTTCGACATGAGCTGCTGCCGCTGCTGGCGGATCTGCGCCTGGCCATCGGCCTTTTGTTGGCGATTGCGGTTTTGAGCGCCACCGGCACGGTAATTGAGCAAGAGGAAACAGCGGCTTTTTATCAAGCCCACTATCCGGAGCATCCGGCCCTGTTTGGCTTTCTCACGTGGCGGGTGATCCTGAACTTGGGATTGGATCACGTCTACCGCACCCCTTGGTTTCTGGCTATTTTAATCCTGTTCGGCAGCAGCCTTATCGCCTGTTCCTTTACGCGCCAGTGGCCAATGCTCAAGGTGGCTCGCCGTTGGAGCTATCTCACCCGTCCGCAGTCTTTTCAGCGCCTGCCGTTTCGGACGTATCTGCCCCAACAATCCTTACAAGGGCTGCCGGAGCGGTTGCGCCGACAGGGCTACCTGGTGTTTCAGGAGGGCCATCACCTCTACGCCCGCAAAGGGTTGATCGGCAGGATCGGCCCCATCTTGGTGCATGTCAGCATGCTGCTGATCTTGCTGGGGGCGATTTGGGGCAGCATTGGCGGCTTCAAGGCCCAAGAACTCATTCCCAGCGGCAGCGTGGCTTCTATTCAACACTTGACCGGAGCGGGAGATCTGGCTCGTGCTCACTTGCCTACCTGGCAAATTCGGGCCAATCGCTTCTGGATTGACTACGCTGCCGATGGCCGTGTCAAGCAGTTTTATTCCGACCTCTCGATCTTGGATCAGGGTCAGGAGGTCAAACGTCAGACCATTTCCGTCAACCATCCTCTCTCCTACCGGGGTGTGACCCTCTACCAAGCCGATTGGAGCATCGACAGCATCCGCATCCGCGTCAACAATAGCCCCTCTTTTCAAATCCCGGTGGTGCCGGTGCGCACCGAGGCAGGCAACAAACTCTGGGGCGCTTTTGTGCCCACCCAGCCGGACATGAGCCAGGGCCTCACGCTGCTGCTGCCGGATCTGCAGGGGACAGCCCTCCTCTACGACACTGAAGGGCAATGGATGGGATCCCTGCGCCAAGGCATGAGCTTGGCCCTCGACGAGGTCGCTCCCCAACGCTTCCCCAACCCCCTCACTCTGTATCTGGATGAGGTGATCGGCGCTACCGGACTGCAAATTAAATCCGATCCAGGGATCCCTGCGGTGTATCTCGGATTTGGCCTGTTGATGGTGGGGGTGGTGATGAGCTACTTCAGCTACAGCCAAATCTGGGCTTTGCAAACGGAGACGGGGCTCTACTTGGGGGGCAAAACCAACCGGGCTTTGGTCACCTTCGAGCGAGAATTCGACCGCTTGGTGGAGCAACAAAAGGTCGCCTTCTCTCTTTCCCAGATCCCGGTGGAAGCTGAGATTGGCTAGACGCAGCTTTTTCCGGCGAAACCAGCCTCCTGCCCAATAGGGATCCCATCTATACAATCCAGGGATCCAGTGAGCGGCGCTGTTGGCTCCAGAGGGATCCCATTGGTTGAGACGGGCTTTCTCTGGGTTGACTTTGAGGGGATGTTCTGGGGCTTCCCAACATGAAGATGACCCTGAGGAAAATACAAACTACTGTTTCAGTTTCCACACACTTCTCCACATCTCGAAGGTTTGCTTAGAGATTGAGCTAGAGTGTTTCCAGTGGGTTCCTGTGGTGGGCCGCCTTGTTAGGAGGGCAAGACATGAAAGTTGGAGATCGGGTGCGGGTGCGTACCAGCGTGATCGTCTATCACCACCCGGAACATCGCAATCAACCTTTCGACCTCAAAGGCATGGAAGGGGAGCTGAAGGCCGTGATTCGGGATTGGAATGGCCGCCCGATCAGCGCCAACTTTCCCTTTCAGGTGCAGTTTGACAACAAGTTCCGTGCGCATCTCCAAGCTGATGAGCTAGAGGTGGTGGAGTCGGCTGGTTCTGGAGAGTCTGCTGAGACGGCTGCCTAGTTGAGGCCCAACAGCGTGCGGTTGGTTTCCAGAATCGGCCTGATCAACTTGGTTTCTTCGGGGGTGAGGTAATTGGCTATCACCTCTTGCAGAAAGCGATAGGTGGCCTCGCAACTGCGTTGGGTGCGGAAGGCCCGCATTAAGGTCTGGAACCAGTAGAGAAATCGATCTTTGTAGCGTTGCTCATCGTCCAGGAGCATGGCCAAAGCCGAGAGGCGCAAAACCCGCACGGTGTCAGCCTTCCACTTGTTGCTGAAGTCTTCCACCCCTCGCATGAGCAAGTAGGGATCCAGCGCGCGCATTTTCATCTCCACATCCCGGATGATCTGGGCCTCCGCCGCCTGAATCTTGCGATAGGCGCTCAGGCGAAGGTCAAAGGAGGCTAGGTAGGTCTCCATGAACTGCAGCTCCTCATCCCTGAGATAGCGCCCGTCGGCAGTGATGCTCAGTTCGCGCAGTTGAGTCAGCATAGGGATCCCTGGGCAAGCTGGAATGAGAATGGAAAAAACACCACCTATCCTGGCTGACGGTCCAGCCTTGGTCTCTCAATCCTATCCCCAAACTCCCGGCCAGAAGAGCGGGATTGCAGGGATCCCCGGCAACCCTCTCAGTCAGGTTAATATTAATTAACAGTCTGTTGCTGCAAGAACCCACCCGACCCCAGATTGTTACCCACAAGTCGCCATCTGCGAGTTCGATTCAAAAACACCCTTTGGGAGGAAACACTTCCGTGAGTCAGAAAGGTAAAAACAAGAAATGGAGAAGCGCGGGGTTATATGCGCTACTGGCCATCGTCTTGATCTCTTTAGCCACCACCTTCTTGGGTACTCGCCCGCCTGAGCGTTTGGAGATCAGCTACTCCGACCTAATCAGCCGCGTCGAACGGGGCGAGGTCAGCAAAGTTTTGGTGGAGACGGCCCCGGATGGTCGCCAGGTTGCCATTGCCGAGGCAGAAATCAACAACCGCGCCACCCAAGTGCAGGTGAATCTGCCCCCCCTTACCCCTGAGTTTGAGAACACCCTGGTTGCCAACGGGGTGGAGCTGGCGGTACGCCCTGTTCAAGAGGAGGGGCTACTCGGGCGCATTCTCAGCACCTTCTTCCTGCCGGTTTTGCTCTTGCTGGGGCTCTTTTTCCTGCTGCGGCGGGCTCAAAATGGCCCAGGCAGCCAAGCTCTCAACTTCGGCAAATCCAGGGCACGGGTGCAGATGGAGCCGAAAACCCAAATTACCTTCAACGATGTGGCCGGCATCGATCAGGCCAAGCTGGAGCTGGCAGAAGTGGTGGATTTCCTGAAAAACTCAGAGCGCTTCACCGCTTTGGGAGCCAAGATCCCCCGCGGGGTATTGCTGGTGGGCCCGCCCGGCACAGGTAAGACCCTGTTGGCCCGCGCCGTAGCCGGAGAAGCAGGTGTGCCCTTTTTCTCCATTTCCGGCTCTGAGTTTGTGGAGATGTTTGTCGGGGTCGGCGCTTCTCGCGTGCGGGATCTGTTCGAGCAGGCCAAGCAAAATGCTCCCTGTATCGTCTTCATCGACGAAATTGATGCGGTCGGTCGCCAGCGGGGAGCTGGCTTGGGGGGTGGCAACGACGAACGGGAGCAGACTCTGAACCAGCTGCTCACCGAGATGGACGGTTTTGAGGGCAACTCCGGCATTATCGTCATTGCGGCCACCAACCGACCGGATGTGCTGGATGCAGCGCTGCTACGGCCCGGTCGCTTCGACCGCCAAGTTACGGTGGATCGCCCCGATTTTCAGGGCCGCCTGGAGATCCTCAAGGTGCACGCCCGCGGTAAAACTCTGTCTGCGGATGTGGATTTGGAGAAGTTGGCCCGCCGTACTCCTGGGTTTACCGGTGCCGATTTGGCCAACCTCCTGAACGAAGCAGCCATTCTGGCAGCCCGCCGCAACCTCACCGAGATCTCCATGGACGAGATCAACGACGCGGTGGATCGGGTGTTGGCCGGCCCAGAGAAGAAGGATCGGCTGATGAGCGAGCGGCGCAAGGAGTTGGTGGCCTACCACGAGGCGGGCCATGCCCTGGTGGGATCCCTTCTGCCCAACTACGATCCCATCCAAAAAGTGACGATCATCCCCCGGGGACAAGCAGGTGGCCTCACCTGGTTCATGCCCAGCGATGACGACATGGGACTAACCACCCGTGCCCATCTGAAGAACATGATGACCGTTGCCTTGGGTGGGCGTGTGGCCGAAGAAGTGGTCTACGGAGAGTCGGAGATCACCACGGGGGCAGCCAGCGACCTGCAACAGGTGGCCCGCATCGCCCGCAACATGGTGACCCGCTTTGGCATGAGCGACCGACTGGGCAATGTGGCCCTAGGTCGCCAGTACACCAACATTTTCCTGGGCCGGGAAATCGCCGCAGAACGGGATTTCTCGGAGGAAACAGCGGCCCTCATTGACGAAGAGGTGCGGCGGCTGGTGAACGAGGCCTACCAACGGGCCACCTACTTGATTCGGGAAAACCGTGCCCTCTTGGATCGGATCGCCCGTCGTTTGGTGGAGGCCGAAACCATCGATGGGGAAGAGCTGCAGGCCATCATCGACAACTCTGAGGTGGTGATGCTGCCCCCCGAAGAGGAGCCAGAGCCGCTGACTCTGCCTATGGCCGTCAACGCCGGCGCCTAGTCTCTTGTCCCCAAGCTCAAACTTGGGATCCCTGCTTTTCCTCTTGAGGAGAGAGGGATCCCAATGTTTTGTATGATTTGCGCTGGGAGAGGGGGAGTCCACCCTAGCCGGCAGCAGCCGAACCCAACAGAGTCCGGCTCACCCCTGCTTCCAGGGGCTGAGGCTCGTAGATTTTCAGCACGTACTCGGCCACCATGCGGTCGGTGTTGAAAACGGGGTTGAGGGTGCGGATGGCCTCCTTCATGCGGGCAATCCAACGACGTGGGATCCCTTTCTCATCCCGGTCGTAGAACATGGGGATCACCTCATACTCCAACAAGTCGTAGAGGGAGTTGGCGTCCAAGTCGTCTTGGGCAGCGGGATCCAGACCTTCGATTTCTTGGCCAATAGCCCAGCCATTGCGACCGTTGTAACCCTCCGGCCACCAGCCATCCAGTACCGACAAATTCAATCCCCCACTGAAGCCCACCTTTTGCCCTGAGGTGCCGGAGGCCTCCAGAGGGCGTCGCGGGTTGTTCAGCCACACATCGACCCCCTGCACCAAATTGCGAGCGACATAGGCATCGTAGTTTTCGATGAAGGCGACTCGGTTGGCCACCTCAGGCCGGTTGGACCATTCCACCACCCGCTGGATCAGGCGCTTGCCCCCTTCATCCCGCGGATGGGCCTTGCCGGCGAAGATAATTTGCACAGGGTACTCTTTGTTGGTGAAGATGCGGGTAATTCGCTCCAGATTTCGCAGGATCAAATCTCCTCGCTTGTAGGTGCTGAAGCGACGGGCAAACCCAATCGTCAAGACCTTGGGATCCAGCAACTGGTTGACCGCTTGGATGCGCTCATTGCTTTCGCCGCGATTGCGCCGGGCCCGCAACACTCGGTGACGGGTAAAAGACACCAGCCGCTCCCGCAGAGCTTCTTTGCGCCGCCACAGTTCTTCATCTGGGATCTCTTCCACCTTGGCCCACAGTTCCGGGTCTGACACCCGCTCCGGCCAATCGGGGCCCAAGTACTGGTCGTAGAGGTTCCAAAAAAGAGGGGAAACCCAGGTACGGGCGTGAACCCCATTGGTAATGGAGCTGATGGGCACCTCATCCACCGATCGCTCAGGGTAGAGCACATGCCACATTTCGCGAGAAACCCGTCCGTGGAGCTTGCTTACGCCATTGGCTGCCCGCGCGTACCGCAAAGCCAGCACCGTCATGTTAAAGCGCTCCCAGGGATCCCCGGTGCGCCGAGCTCCCAAGGCCAAAAATTGTTCCCGCGTCAGGCCCAGTTGAGGCCAGAAGGAGGCAAAGAACGCATCCATCTCATTGGGGCTAAAGGCATCGTGGCCAGCCGGCACCGGTGTATGGGTGGTAAACACGCATTTTTCCCGCACCTTGGCCTCCGCCGTCTCGAAGGGGGTGCCCCGCGCCACTTCCTCCCGCAGCAACTCCAGCGTCAGGAAAGCAGCGTGCCCTTCATTCATGTGATAAACCATGGGATCCAAACCCAACTGGCGCAGCAGGCGCACCCCACCGATACCCAGGATGCACTCTTGGGCAATGCGAGTATCGGTGCTGCCCCCGTAGAGGTGGGCGGTAATCCAGCGATCGATGGGGTCGTTCTCCGGCAGGTCGGTGTCCAGCAGAAAGAGCGGCACCCGGCCCACGTCTGCTCGCCAGGCACGCGCCTTCACCAACCGCTGCCGCATCGCCACTTCCACCAACAGAGGGCTGCCATCCGGCTGGCGCACCAGAGTCAACGGCAGAGACTCAAACTCAGAGTCTTCGTAAAGCTCCCCCTGCCAGCCATTGTTGTCCAGGCGCTGTTGGAAGTAGCCCTGACGGTAGAGCAACCCGATGGCCACCAGGGGCACTCCCAAATCCGAGGCCGACTTGAGGTGATCGGCAGCCAACATACCCAACCCGCCAGAGTAGGTGGGCAAAGACTCGTGCAAGCCGTATTCGGCACAGAAATAGGCAATAGGACGCTGCCAGTCGTAGGTTTTCATGGTGCGCTTGGCCCAGGTATCCTCAGCCGCCATGTACTTCCGATAGGACTGCACCATCCGGTTCAACGTGTTGAGGTAGTTCACATCAGTGGCCAAGGCTGCCAACCGCAAGTAGGAAACCTCCTCCAGCATGCGCACCGGGTTGTGGGAGGTTTTTTCCCACAGGGCGGGATCCATTTCCCGGAAAATGGTGAGGTGATCCGGGTTCCAGGTCCACCAATAGTTGCGGGCGATCTCGCACAGGGGCGTGAGCGCTTCCGGCAGCACCGGACAACGTTCGGGAAAAGCAGGAGCTAAGGTGGCAATGGACATAGGACAGATACCTGGGGTTAAAGTTATGGGCTCGAAAAAGAAGAGGTAGAGGTCGATCCTGGTAAACGTATCTCAATTATTATTGAGCCGATCCTGAGGATTCTGAGGGGGGAATTCAAGATCTCTACAAAATCTTCAGGGGACGTAACCCAAATTTTCCAGGGCTTCTCCCGATCTTGCCACAGCAGCGCGGAGCCTTCAAAAGCAGCGTTCACAGGCAGCCCAGCTTTCGATTCCGGCAGAAGCTGCCCGTCTAGAAGCTGCCCGTCTATCTTCAGAGATGGTGCAACGTTAGAGTTAACTCAAAGTTAACAAAATCTACAGAACCCCAACGAACCCTTGGGGAACCCCTCCGGTTCAATTAAAATGCTGCTTCTCATAAGCTCTTAAAAACTGCAGCCGCTTTTGCTACCAATCGATGATTTTGTTGGCTTCTCCCTGAAGTTGAGCCCTAACGTCCTTCCACCACTGCCAAGGTGGTGTTGCGGTAGTAGTGGCTGAGGATCTGTTGGTAGGAGTAGTTCTGGCTGGCCATCCCAGCCGCTCCCCACTGGCTCATGCCGACGCCATGTCCGTAGCCGCGCCCCTGAATCTCAAAGAAAGCCGGGAATGTCCCTGCCACAGGAGCCAAGCTGGCTGTAGTGGCGGCCTCTCCGCGCGGGCTAATGGCAATCTTTGTGCTGCGCAACCCTAGAGCCCGACGAAAATCGCCGGCATTGAGATCTTTGATCCCTTGGGATCCCGTCAGGCGCACCGTGATCGCCCGTCCCCACGGGGAGCTGCGCAGCACCTCAACAGAACGAATAGCCCCGATCCCGGCAGCCAACTGCTGAATCTGTTGGGCAGGAACGGTGGCCGTCCAGCTAAACACGGGTGAGTGGTGATCGAAATCGGGCACCCCCTGTAAGTAGGGCCGCGACTCTAACCAGACGTTGCCTGCATCATCCGTATGTCCCCCCGCAGAGGAGTGGAAAACCGCATTGATCAACTGCCCCTGGTGGATGAGAACCTGCCCGGCGGTCTCACGGGCAGCCGCTTGGGTACGGCTGGATTCGGCAGCCACTCCCTTGTAAACCTGCCAATCGATCCCATTTCCTAAGTCAAAAGGCTGCTGGGAACGGCGACTGCGGTGGTAGAGGGCATAGGTGCGGGAGGCCACGGCTTGGGCTTTAAGAGCCTCCATGGGAAAACGGTGTCCCATCTCGCTGCCCACCACGCTGGAAACGTAGTCTTCCAAGCCAACTTGGTTGATGGCAATCACCCCACGCTCGCCGGGGATCAACTCCACCAAGCCACGGTACCAATTCTGGTCGATAAACACTAACCCATCGGAGGTGGTGGGCTGTAGGTAAAGACGTTCTCCCTGTTGGCCGGCCAAACTGACTGCTGAACCCGAACGGCTGGCCTGCAGCGGTTGCATGGCCTGCACCTCTGCCAGCGGCTGTCCCTGGGCATTCAATAGGCGGGCTCCGGTAGAGCTGCCGACGGTGACCTGGGGCTTGTTGACGGCAATACCTACCCGCAGCAGCACCCGTGCCTGCACCGGAAAGGTCAAGCACAGCCAAGCCCAAACCAGAAGGGCAATACTCCTAAGCCAAGCTGATGGGAGAGGAGAAAAGGAGAGGGCAATAGTCACACACCAATCCTCTGTGAAAGACTACCCGCCGCTGGGCATAGCCAGCGAGGGATCCCAGACAAGTCGGGTTTTGAGAATCCAGGCATAGGGCCGACGCACCCTCAACAACCCAAGCGGCCACCGTTGGGCTCAAGAGATCCCGCACTCGGAAAGCCTTTTTTGAGGCTGGTGCGGGATCCCGGGCAAGGGCCAGCCGAACCCGTTATGACAGTATCAAAAACATCCTGCAGATGCACGACTTCAACCCAGAATTTTCCGCCCCCAGTCCCTCGGTCAGGATTCAGCCGGCTCAGAGGGGATCCCGCGCCGGCGGCAAAACCACTGCTGCAATAGGCGGCGACACTCGGCCTCGCAGACTCCGCCGATGACCTCCGGGCAATGGAAGCTGGCAGCGGAGGCAGGCAAATTGAGTACACTGCGCAAAGCCCCGGCCTTGGGATCATCGGCGCCGTAGATTACCTGGGCCAGCCGCGATTGGCTGATTGCCCCCGCACACATAGGGCAGGGCTCCAGGGTCACATACAGCCGACAGCCCTGCAGCTGCCAATCGCCCAAGCGCTGCCCTGCCTGCCGTAGGGCCAGAATCTCCGCATGGGCCGTGGGATCCCGATCCCGTTCCCGCCGGTTGCTGCTCAAAGCCAGCAACTTTTCCCCTGGCCCCACCACCAGAGCGGCCACCGGCACCTCTCCAGCTTCTCCTGCTTGCTCAGCTTCTCGCAAGGCCAACTGCATCCAGGCGCGGTGGCGCTGCCACGGATCCCGCCCTTGCGGCTCGGAGGAATGGAGCTCGCTCGGATCCCCGATCATTTTGGGTGTTTCGAGCACTGCCTTTGCCCGCAAGATTTGCTAGGGTAAGCACACATACCCCGAACATCCAAAAGTAAAGAGTAGGAATAGATAGAATAGACCAGGAGTGAACTGGGTCTTGATGGCGTAAGTCGGGGGAGCGGGTTCACGCCTTTTGAGTCTTGGCGATACGGCTTAGCTTTGGGAGGGAGCATGGCGCGGATTCTACGGCATACACTTTTGGCGATGGCTCTGTTTGGTGGAGGCGTCGCGGGTGGGGTCTGGCTATCGTCTCGAGCGGGGCAGGAGTGGTTACAGCAAACTCCCCTGATCACTTGGACGCGACGGGCCAGTGAGGGAGTGGGATCCCTTTTGCCCTGGTCTGAGCCCCGCCCTGAGGCTGCGAATTCTGCCCCTCCCGCCGATGCTGTCCGGCCTTCCAATTTTATTGCTGCAGTCGCCCAAAAGGTCGGCCCAGCGGTGGTGCGCATCGATGCCACCCGCACCGTGTCGAGGGGGGTCAACCCAGAACTGTTCAACCAGCCCCTGTTTCGCCGCTTCTTTGGGGATCAACTACCGCAGTTGCCGCAGGAGTTTCGGCAAGAAGGCACCGGATCGGGGTTTATCATCGACGCCAGTGGCCTGATCCTCACCAACGCCCATGTGGTGGAAGGCAGCGAGCGGGTCAGGGTTCACCTGCTGGATGGGCGCACCTTTGAAGGGGAGGTGAAGGGCTCAGACCCGGTTACCGATATCGCGGTGATCAAGATTGAGGGGGAGAATCTGCCCACGGTTACTTTGGGCAACTCTGACTTGGTGCGACCAGGGGATTGGGCTATTGCCATTGGCAACCCGCTGGGCCTAGACAATACCGTAACTGCCGGGATCATCAGTGCTGTTGGGCGCTCC
The DNA here is from genome assembly GCF_047461715.1 of Synechococcus sp. R8-2. Taxonomy (NCBI): domain Bacteria; kingdom Bacillati; phylum Cyanobacteriota; class Cyanophyceae; order Synechococcales; family Synechococcaceae; genus Synechococcus; species Synechococcus sp. R8-2. The sequence continues at coordinate 10,752 of NZ_JANSHQ010000052.1, forward strand.
TCCGGGCAAATTGGGGCTGTCAACAAGCGGGTGACTTTCCTGCAAACGGATGCGGCCATTAACC
>NZ_JANSHQ010000053.1:0-875 GCF_047461715.1 Synechococcus sp. R8-2
GCCCGCTAGCCACCCCATCCATAAGCGCTGTTATCTTTTGGGATCCTTAAACTGGGATCCTCAAGCCTCAAAAGGGTATGCCTTTTATTAGCCTGTTGACGGATTTTGGCCTGCAGGATCCCTATGTGGGCATTATGAAAGGGGTGATTCATACCCTTTCCCCACAGGCTCAACTCATCGACCTCAGCCATGGGATCCCGCCTCAGGATCTGGCGGCGGCTCGCTTTGCCCTGATGACGGCCTACCCCTATCTGCCGTCGGGCACCATTCACCTGGCCGTTGTGGATCCAGGGGTGGGGAGTAGCCGCCGGGCGGTAGCCATCCAAACCGAGACGGGCTTTTTGGTTGGCCCTGACAATGGCCTGTTCAGCGGCGTTTTGGCCCAAACTCCGGCGCTGGCTGCTGTGGAACTCAACCGGCCCCGCTATTGGCGCACCCCCTCTCCCAGCCGCACCTTTCATGGGCGGGATATTTTTGCCCCGGTTGCCGCTCATCTGGCCAACGGGATCCCTTTGGCGGAGCTGGGGGATCCCCTAGACGTAGCAGAACTAACCCGCTGGGACTGGCCGCCACCCCAGATGGAGACCAACGGCTGTCGCGGCCTGGTCCAGGCCATCGACCACTTCGGCAACGGCATCACCAACCTGCCCGGACAGTGGGTGGAAGGTCGAAGCTGGAGCGCCTGGATCAAAGGGATCCCCGTCCGCTCCGTGGCCACCTTTGCTGAGGGAGAAGTTGGGGAAGTGCTGGCCCTGGTGGGCAGCTCCGGCTGGGTGGAGATCGTGCAAAACCGAGGCAATGCCAGCCGGGCGCTGGATTTTAAGGTGGGAGATGAGGTGCGCGTGCAGTGGATCCTCACCCCCAGCCCCTCTCCC
>NZ_JANSHQ010000054.1:0-6733 GCF_047461715.1 Synechococcus sp. R8-2
CGGCCCCAATGGAGCCGGCAAATCGACAGTGCTGAAATCCTTATTTGGCTTGGCCACCATCCGCTCAGGCCGAGTGCTGTTTCAGGGATCCGACATCACCCACCTGCCCGCTGAGCAACTGGTGCGACGGGGAATCGGCTTTGTGCCCCAGACCAACAATGTCTTTCCTTCCCTCACCGTGCAAGAGAACCTGGAGATGGGGGCCTTCATCCGACGCGACAACCCTGCCGCCCAACTGGAGCGGGTTTATGAGCTGTTTCCACCCCTGAAAGAGAAACGACGCCAAGCGGCGGGATCCCTATCGGGTGGACAACGGCAGATGCTGGCCATAGGGCGAGCGTTGATGGTGGAGCCGCAGTTGTTGTTGCTGGATGAGCCGACCGCCGGCCTGTCACCGCTGTACATAGAACAGACCTTCGCCCTCCTGCGAGAGATCAACCGTCTTGGCATCAGCATCCTCATGGTGGAGCAAAATGCCAAGCAGGCCCTGAAGATGGCGGACTGGGGCTATGTCTTGTCCACGGGAGAAAACCGCTTTGAGGATACTGGCCCCAACTTGTTGAACAATCCTGAGGTGCTGGAGCTGTTCTTGGGCGGGTGAGGCCCTCACCCCCCTCCCCTCACTCAAAACAAAAGGAGAGGAGGGTCAAGCGGGGCTGGCCAGTTGCTGCTTGCGCAGTTGAGCTGCTTGGTTGAGGAGAGCCTCCACAAAAGTCATCGCTTCTTGGGCGGAGTGGCCGGCAGTAAGTTGGGCCAGTTCTTCGCGGCGTTCTCGTTCTCCCAAAAGCTCCACCCGCACAGAAGTTCGTTTTTGGTGCACCACCTTGTGAACCCGCAGGTGGTGATCCGCCAAGGCAGCGATCAGGGGTTGGTGGGTGACGCAGAGGATCTGGTGATCTCGGGCAATGCTGTGCAGCTTGGTGGCGATGGCTTGCGCCACTTTGCCCGACACGCCGGTATCGATCTCGTCGAAAACCATGGTGGCCACCGGATCGATGCGGCTGAATACGGCTTTCAAGGCCAGCAGAAAACGGCTCATCTCGCCGCCGGAGGCGATGCTGGCCAAGGGCTGAAGAGGCTCACCCGGGTTGGGGCTGATCCAAAAGCTCACCTGATCCACCCCCTCTGCTGTCGGGGGGCCGGGTTGGATCTGCACCCGGAATTGCACTGCGCTCATCCCCAACGGGCTGAGCTCTTCTATGAGAGCCTTTTCCAGTTGACAGGCCGCTTGTTGCCGCAGTTGAGAGAGCACCTGGCAATGGCGCTCCAGGTCTTGGGCAGCTTTGTCCAGCCGCACCTGCAATTCCTCTAGGTCGGTGTTGTCTCCTCGCAGTTGGGCCAACTGCGCCTGCACCCGCTCCGCATGGGCCATCACCTCGGCCAAGGTCGGGCCGTATTTGCGGCAGGCTTGTCTGAGTTGCGCCAAGCGCCGTTCAATTTTGTTCAACCGACCGGGATCCGCCTCCAGCGTCTCGCCGTAGCGAACCAGCTCCCGCCCCACCTCCTCCACCTGAATGAGAGCGCTGCTGACCATTTCCGCCAGAGGGGCTAGGTCGGGATCCCGCTGGGTCATGGTCTGGAGCAACCGTTCTACCTGGCCCAACAGATCGGCGATGGCCGGTGAGCCGCTGTCGTTTTGATAGAGCAATTGGTGAGCTGCGTAGCTTTGCTGTTGCAGTTCCACGCGGTGGGCCAGGCGCTCCCGTTCCCGCTCCAGCTTGGCCATTTCGTCGGGATCCTCCAGGCGCAGGGCGGCCAGCTCTTGCGCTTGAAACTCCAGCAGGTCTAGCCGTTGCAGGCGCAGTTGTTGGCTTTGCCGGCGGGATTCCACCTCTGTTTTCAGTTGGTTCCAGGTTTGGTAAAGGGCAGCCACCTCCGCCCGTGTTCGCAACAACTCTTCGCCGCCAAAGTCGTCCAGCCAACGGCGCTGGGTTTGGGGAGATTGGATTTGAACGGTTTGCCCCTGGGCAGTGATCTCTACCAATTTGGCCCGCAGGTTGAGCATCTGGGCTTTGTTCACCAGCACCCCATTCACCCGCAGGCGGCTGGTGAGCTTGCCGTTGCGCAACACCAGCTCGCGACTACAAACCAGGCCCTCCTCTAGGGGGTCGATGTGCTCTTGTTCTAGCCAGGCTTGCAGTTCAGGATTAGGACTGAAGATCGCTTCCACCAGACCTCGTTCGCTGCCAGTTCGCAGAGCCCGAGCTGTACCTCCTAGAGCTGCATCCAGCGCATCGAGGATGATGGATTTGCCGGCCCCGGTTTCTCCGGTGAGCACGTTTAGCCCCGCTCGAAAGGGGATCTCCAATTGCTCGATCAGGGCAAAGTTCTCGATCCGCAGCAGGCGCAACATAGGGATCCCGTGGGCTCAGCGTGCCGTTGGCAGTTTTCAGGATAGGGCTTGCAGGGGTCGCTCTGTCCCACGTTAGCGTACTCACCATCCCTCGGTAGACGGGTACTGTTAGCGCAGCGGTGCGGAGCACTACCCGTTCTGGTTTGGGGATCGGAAATTGGCAGCCCGGCTCAGCCGGCCAGGGGGTAGCGCTCCATCAGGTAGCAGAGGCAGTCTTGGCGGATGATGCGGCTATTGAGGGTGAGCATGCCCGGCATGATGGGCACGCTGGTGCGAATTTCTCCATTGCAGGCATAGAAAAAGCGATCCGCCACATTTTGGCCCTGCTCGTCTTGCACCTCCAGGTGGAAGCCGTTGTTCGTCCAGCCAATGGGGGTGTGGGGGGGAAGCTCCCGAAAATTGAGGAGATCCAAATCCGGCGGGAAGCGGATGTGAGAGGGGGATCCCTCTTGGTCGCCATTCTCTTCCCCAAAGCTGAAGCTCACCTGATCCGGGACTTTGACAATGGCGACGCTGTGGAAGAGGTCGATATCTTGGCTGAGGACAGGGCGCTGCGGGATCGCCGACAGGTGAAGGCAGGCTTCCAGAAATTCGTAGGCATGCTGGGTGCCGTGGGGCTGATCCGGCTTGCCGCATTCCAGGGTCACCGCCGGGCAGAAGCGCCCGAAGGCCATGCTCTGCACCCCTTCTGGCTTGGTGAAATAGAGGACGGTGCGCCCAAACAAGGTGGCCAGGTGCAGGGTAGGGGCATCCAGGTGATTGACACAGGCGTAGTGGGGGTTGGTGCCCGTGTTGTTGTGGATATCGACGCTGGCAAAAACGCCCCGCTGCTGCATTTGCTGCAGGACGGCCTGGGCCATGGCATGTTCGGGGGTGGAGCCGGAGCCCCAAATGCGGTTGTAGTCGGGTTGGCCATCTAGCCGCCGTTGCCGGTGGCGGGCAGCCTGCACGTTGCCAATGAAAAGGGAAAGAGAACGGGGCAATTCCCGCTGGGCGTGGTGGCGGAGGAGCTGCCGCACCGCCTGCCAACCGGTGGTTTCGTTGCCGTGCAGCAGCACGGAGACAAACAGGGCGGGATCCCGTCGTCCCGGCAGATGGATGAGGGTTGGCCCACCCAATCGGTCGTAAAGCTGATGGGCCTCTAGATCCAGCAGTTGATCCGGTAGATGATCGAGAACGGTGAGCATACTGTTTGGGCTAAGAGGCTCGACTCAAACTTCTGGCTTCTGGCCCTAGGGTGGGAGGGAGCGGGAGTCCAAATGAACCGTTTCGCTGCGGTAGCTCGGGTCGCGAAAGACCCTCTGAGCAAGAATCTGCCCGCTCGAAATTTGAGCAAGGGTCCACCCTGCCGCCGCGGTGGCCCACCGCTGGTACAACCGGCTGTGGAGAGAGCCCTAGCTGAGATCCCAGGTGTGTACCGGTTGGCCTTGCCGCTGCCGTTCCCAGTAGGCACAGGTCAATTGTTGCATATCTTTACCATGCCGGGCGACATAGCGGCGCTGCCAGGTGGCCCCATTCTGCCCCGACTCCACCCGGGCGCGGAGAATGCCCAGGTACTCCTGAATATCGGAGGGGGCCAGATCCAGTTGAACCAAACCCGCCTCTGCTTGGGGGATCAGCTCTTCCAGCAGCAATTGGCGCAGGGATCCCTGCCAACCCTTGAGCCAAGTGATGGGGGCCTCCAGACCCCAGCGGGCCGCCGTGTAGAAATTGGCGCGGCACTGGGCAAAGCTCAGCTCCTGCTCGGGGGGGACGGGCTGGGATCCCAAGGCTTGCACCAGGCCAAAGTAGAAGGCCGCATTGGCGATCATGTCGGGTAGGGTTGGGCCTGCCGCTGCCACCCGCTGTTCGATGCGCAAGTGGGGAACGGGATCCAAGCCGATCAGGGGTCGGTTCCAGCGCCAGATGGTGCCGTTGTGGAGGCGCAAATGGGCCAGCTCTGATGGGGAAGTGGCTAACCTTTGTGGCAATACCACCGGGTAGCGATGCAGGTTTTCCCAGAACAGCTCCATTAGGGATCCCTGGACATACCCTTGCCCGAAGGTGACGCGGGGGTAGTGGGTGGGGGCAAGGGGGGGTGGCCCATCTAGGGCCTGCTCGAACAAAGGGATGCGGGTTTCTGCCCACAGGTTGTGCCCGAATAGGTAGGGAGAATTGGCCGCCAGCGCCACCAAGGGGGCTGACACGAGCAGGGAAGCGTTGAAGTAACGGGCCGCCTGTTGGGGGGATACCTGCAGATGGATTTGAAAGGAGGTGGTCGCCGCCTCCAGCATGATGTCCGGGTGGGTAACCCGCAACCGCCCAGCCGGTCCTTCGATATCTAGCCCCAGGGAAGGGATCGCTTGGGATTGCTCGCGCCGGTGCAAGTTCAGGATCTGCTCGTTGAGGGCCAGGTAACGCTTGCGGGGCGAGATCATCTCCAGGGTCAATTGCCGTTGCTGCACCGTAGGCAAAATGCCGATCATCATCAGCCCCACCTGCAAGTGTTCGGCCACCCGGCAACAGCGATCCCACGTTTGGCCCAGCTCTTGCTGAAACTGCCGCAGAGCTAAGCCGGTCAAAACTTGGGGCCGGCTGTTGATCTCCACGTTAAACTGGGCCAGTTCCGGCACCACCAGCGGATCATTCACCGCTTCCAGGTAGGCTGAGTTGATCGGGGCCGGATCCCCCTGAGGGGTGACCAGCCACGCCTCCAGCTCAAACCCGCCCACCGGGGATCCCTGGGCAAAGGGCCGGCAGGCGGGATCCAGCCCCGGCGCACCGGCCAACCAGCGCTCGAGCAACTTCGTCTCTTGCTGGAGCCGAGCTGCAAACTGAGCAAAGTCTGCAGTACCAAAACGGAGGCAGGTGATCTCCTGGCCCATGGGAACAACTCCGCAGCTTTTGGGAATGAGGTTAATCGCTGTTGCCGGGATCTCGACACCCCTAGCTTTACTTAGCCCGCAGTGATGGATACATCTTCAATGCGCAGGGCGGGAAAGGCAGCCGTGCCGTTGAAAACCGTTACTTCCTGGGAAATGGCGGAGATATTGCGCAAACAATCGTAGAGATTGCCGGCAATGGTGGTCTCCAGGATGGGGCGTTTCTCGCCGCCTTTGACCAAGAAGCCCCCTTTCACCACCCCAGAAAAGTCACCGGTAATGGGGTTGCTGCTGCCGGAGAGGCGGGTGACGATAACTCCCCGATCCATCGCGTAGAGCTCGGACAGGGGGGTTGTCCCTGGGGCCACTCTCAAACAAGCTGGCCCCACCCCCGGCAGGCTGCCTGCTCCCCCTGTGGCATGGCCGTTGGAGGGAACGCCAGCAGCGCGGGACTCGTAGCTGTTGTACATGAAGTTGCAGAGGATCCCTTCATGAATCAGGGGGGTAATCTGGCGCGGGATCCCTTCGCGGTCAAAGGGCTCAATGGGGTAGCCGGGCAGGCCCAGGCCTTCAGAAACCACGGTGAGCAACGGGCTGGCGATCCGGGATCCCATTTTTTGCGCCAAGGGGCTTTTGCCTTTGCGCACCGCATCCGCCCCCAGCACAAAGAGGAGATCCCCTAGAAACTCCTCCACCACATCTGGCGGCAGGACAATGGGGCCGCGGAAGCTCTCCCCCTCGCCAGCCCCCAGCGCGCCCACGCATTTCTGGACAAAGCGATCAAAAGCCCGCTCCAGCGCCGGCACCAGATCGGCCCGCTTCTGCACACTGTCGCCGTCGTAGGCAAAGCTGCCCACCTCGTCCCCGTCGATGGCCATGCCAAACAGGGATCCCCCCGCCTCGACACTGTGGTAGTTGGCCCGGATGCCGGTGGAAGAGGCGATGGCCAGGGTCTCTTCCTCCACGCTGAGGGAGCCGCTGTCGATGGTGATGCGAGGGTCTTTGGATCGCACCCACTCCAGCAATTGGGATCCCAACTGGGTCAGGGTGGCGGCATCCAGTTCCAGCAGCCCCGGATCAAGGGCAAAGGGCACCTGGGGCAAAGGTTGGGGCTCCGGCAGCCCGTTGAGAGGATCCGCCGGCGAAGCCTTGGCCATGGTCACAGCCTCAGCCGCCGTCTCAGCTAACTCTTCCGGGCGGTTGGAGGTGGCAAAGCCCAGCCTGCCGCCACAGAAAACCCGAATGCCGAACAGGGTCTCGCTGCTGCTGCGGGCCAGGTTCAGGTCGTTTTTTTCAAACGTGACTTCCGTTTCCCGGCCTGAGTTGGCAAACACTTCTGCCTGGTCGGCTCCAGCAGCCAATGCCTTGTGTACACCCTGTTCACAGAGATCCAGCAGGTTTTCCGGGGAAATGATGGAGCTGGGCATAAAAGTGAGATGGCAAGAGGACAGTCCTATTATCGGCCATGGCTCAGAGCTACTTTTCCCTGACCCCCTGCCGTCTATGGAGTCCCAGCACC
>NZ_JANSHQ010000055.1:0-4233 GCF_047461715.1 Synechococcus sp. R8-2
AAAGGCCGGGGAGGATGTCAATGCTTGTTTCCCGTACTGCTCAGCCACAGCCTCTGGCCGTTCCTGGAACGCACTACGCGCCCACCAGTAGCAAGCGCACCGTCTTGGCATGTAGCTGGCGCTGCTTTCTGACCGCTATCTTGGAGGTCTGAAACTTGAGCAGCAAGACAATAAACCAAGACAATAAACAATGTCAAGTAATGTCAAAGAAAATGTTAAAGAATAAATGTCAAAGTTGTCCACCCAGAACCTGGCCGCCTTGGCGCTCATCCCGCAAGTCTTGAATGGGCCAACGCAAACAATGACTGCCACTTTCTGGTTTGGTACGGGACTGCCTTCGCCCGATCTGGTAGAGAAGGCAAGATGTGGTGAGTAGCTACTTGCATCCAGGTGGACGCTCGCCTTCTAAAGACTTCAGAGAATCTAGGGTGCGGTTATAAACAAACCGAGCTGTTCCCAACCACTGCTGCAGCGTCTGTCGCTGTTGTGCTGTCGGATACATCTCGTCCCCCAATCTTTTTGCCGGCGCCGGAGATGGAAACTTGCCGGTTGTCTCACCGCCATTTGGAATGGCCAACTGCAAGCCCAAAATCTGGGGGCGCGCAGGGAGGCCGAGACCTCCCTGCTTGTATACTTCTCTTGCGGCTGAGCTGAGCTCGAGGCCAAGCATGATCCCACCGCAAACTGCTATTCCCCAAGGGGCTGAGATCCTCTGCATCGGCACAGAATTGCTTTTGGGAGAGATCACCAATACCAATGCCCAGTACTTGGCAGCCGAGTTGGCGCAACTGGGGATCCCCCACTATTACCAAACGGTGGTGGGGGATAACGAGGCCCGCATTCACCACGCGCTGGAGGTGGCCTGTGGTCGTTCCAGCTTGATTCTGATCACCGGGGGTTTGGGGCCGACGCCGGACGATCTCACCCATGAGGCGCTGGCTTCCTTTTTTGGGGCGGAGATGGTGGAGCACCCCCAAGTGTGGGAAGAGATCCTGCAAAAGTACGGGCAGCGGGGCCTTGTGCCCTCGCCGAGCAATCGCAAGCAGGCTTTTCTGCCCCGGGGAGCGAGGGTGTTGCCCAACCCGCTGGGCAGCGCCTGTGGCCTCATCTGGCAGCCCCGGCCCGACCTGCACATTCTCACCTTCCCTGGGGTGCCGCGGGAGATGCAACACATGTGGCGGGAGACCGCCGTGCCTTATCTGCGCTCCATCGGCTGGGGAAAAGAGGTGTTCTACAGCCGGGTACTGCGCTATTGGGGCATTCCCGAATCGACGCTGGCCGAACGGCTGGGATCCCTGTTGGCGGGGGAAAACCCTACGGTGGCTCCCTACGCCAGCCAGGGGGAGGTACGCCTGCGGGTTACCGGACGTGCTCCCAGTCGTGAAGAGGCCCAAGCCTTGATCGCCCCGGTGGTGGAGCAGATTTTACAGATTTCTGGAGAAGACTACTTCGGCAGCGATGACGCCACCTTGGCCGGTGTGGTGGGGGAGCTGTTGCTGCAACGGGGTCAAACTCTGGCGGTGGCAGAATCCTGCACCGGCGGGCTGCTGGGGCAGTTGGTGACCGGGATCCCGGGCAGCTCCCGCTACTTTGTGGGGGGGATCGTGGCCTACGACAACCGCATCAAGGAGCAGCTTTTACAGGTGAATCCGGAAACCCTGCGACAGCACGGGGCCGTGAGCGAGGCGGTGGCCGCCCAAATGGCGCTGGGGGCCAAGCAAGTCCTGGGCTCCAACTGGGCCTTGAGCATCACCGGCATTGCCGGGCCAGAGGGAGGCACCGCCACCAAGCCAGTCGGTCTTGTGTATCTGGGTTTGGCGGATCCGCAAGGGAAGGTGGAAGTACACGAGTACCGGTTTGGCAGCCTGCGCGGCAGAGAGGGGGTGCGTTGGTGGAGCGCCCAGACGGCTCTGGATCGCTTGCGGCGGCGCTTGCTCTGCTACCCCCTTTAGGGGGGATCCAGTCTCTCGGGGTTGGATCCCTGAGTAAGCTGGGGGAGCAGATGGATCCAACCGATCTCCAGAAGCAGACCCTACCAGGCAAGGAGCAAGCCGATGATCCCCGATGCCGTCCAGGCGGGCAAGGAAGCCCTGCGGCAGGGCCGCCTTCAAGAGGCCATCCAACTTTTTGAAGGCTACCTGGCCCAATCCCGTCAGCAGGACAAAGCATTAGGGATCCCGGCAGACTCATCTGACGGCGAAGCCCTGGAAGCCCAAATGAACCTGGTGCGGGCCTACCACCAGTTGGGCCAGACGGAGAAGGCACGGTCCCTCTGCCTAGAGCTGCTGCAACACCCCAACCCCCAGGCGCAAGGCTGGGCCAAGAAGATCTTGCTTCGCCTGCCCACTGCAACAGAGTCCCTGGCTGCTCCGTCCGCCAAACCTGTCGAACCGCGTTCTGCTCCCCCAGAGGAGCCGTCTCCTGGAGCGGGATCCCTGTCCACCCGTCAACGGGCCGCCCAACTGGGTATGAAGATCCCCCTGCCGGAGCGGGCCGGCCCCCTGCATTGGGCCAAGTGGGGATCCCTGGGGGTGGGCATTGTCTTCCTTTGGTGGCTGAGCTTTGTGTTGGTAGGCAGCCATCTGGATTTTGGCCGGCTGAGTTTTCCGCGGCAGCTTTGGTTTTTGCAGGGGTTGCTGCCCTGGCTGCGCAATGGCCTGCGGTGGTTGGTGGCCGGCAGCCTGGCGGTCAACTTTGGAGTAGGCCTTCTCTTTTTTGCCCCCTGGCTGATGGATCAGCTCCACCAACGGCTGCACAAGTTGCGTTGGGCCAGGCTTGGCGAAATCGAACGCCACAGCCCCGAAACGGCGCGCCTGCTGCAGCGCATCTGTGCCCAAAACCAGCTAAAACAGCCCCGACTGGGGGTGATCCCGGATGCTGGGCCGCTGGCCTTTGTTTACGGCACTTTTTCTGATGGCTGCCGCATTGTGGTCACCCAAGCCCTGTTGCAGCAGCTTTCTGAGGATGAGATTGCCGCCGTCTACGCCCAGGCCCTGGGGCGAATTGTTAATGGAGATATCCTGGTCATGACCCTGCTGGGATCCCCGATTCAACTGGTTTACCTGGCCTTGGAGCAGGTGAGCCAACTGGGAAGCAAACGGCGGGATCTGATCGGGCATGTGGCCCCGCTGCTCTACCTCATCTACACGGTGCTCTCCTACCCGCTGTTTTTCCTCTCCCGCCTGGGCACCTACCATGCCGACCATTTTGCCGTACAGGCAACCGGCAACCCGAACGGGCTGATTGCTGCTCTGCTCAAATCGGCTGCCGGCTTACAAGAGGCCCACAAAAACGACCGCCGACCTTCCTCGCTGTTGCACTGCACCCGCCTGTTCAGCTTTTTGGACTTCAAAACCATCGCCGCTGCCAGTGCTGCCGCCCGCCTCCAGGATCCCTCCCAAGCTGGCCAAGTCTTTCTTTGGGATCAAATCAACCCTTGGGCCCGCTGGATGCAGGTCAATTCCAGCCATCCGCTGCCGGGGCACCGCTTCAAGGTCTTGGCAGGATATGGAGAGCGGCTGCGCCTCCTGCCGGAGCTGAGCCTGGGATCCGGGTCCAAATTGGATGTGGCCCGCCTGCAAAGCCGGTTTTGGCTGGATCTGGCCATCTACGCAGCCGAAGTGGTCGGGATCCTCATTGGCTGGCTGGTGGGGCTGATCCTCTACCTGCTGCTGCAAAACCGTCTCGATCCCAAGGTGATCGCGGCAGCAGCGGTGGTGGGCTACGGGGTGGGCTTGTGGGCCAAAGCGGGGTTGATGTACGGGGGATCCCTGCCGGCAAGGCCGACGGATGTGCTCAGCTTGCTGGCGGATCCCGACGCGGATCCCCGCCGCGGACAATGGGTGGAGCTGGAGGGGGAGTTGGTGGGACTGGGCCGCTCCGGCTATCAACTGGGGGCAGAGCTGAAGCTGCAAGAGGCCACAGGGCTGATCCCGGTGCGCTTTACTTCCCCTTTGGGGCCGGTGGGCAATGTCTTTTCCGGCCTGAAGCGGATCCGCGCCCTGGTGGGCCGGCGCGTCAAAGTGGTGGGCTGGTTCCGCCGCGGCAATACTGCTTGGGTGGATCTGGCCTACGTCCAGGTGGGATCCAATAAGCTGCACAGCCGACCGCGCCTTTGGCTGGTTGTGTTCGGCTTGGGAGTCATCCTGCTGGGGATTTGGGGGGCGTTCTATTTCCCCAACTTGGCCTCTTACCTGCGGCGGTGGTGAGCCAGGCTGATACATTTACGCTGAA